>JAJYUO010000163.1:1568-3044 GCA_021792485.1 Thermoplasmata archaeon | reverse complement strand
GCGGTAGACTTCGCGCGGTTCGCCCGGGCCCGCCGCCGCGAAGACGCTACCGGCGAGGTCGCTCACGAGGGCGCCAATCCTGCCGGCACGGTGGCCCGTTGACGGGGCGTCGTGCGCGCGCCCCGGTGCCGAGAATCATACCGATGGCCGTGACCTCCGTGGACTCTTCCGGACCCTGAATACGCGCTCGACCGTTCCCCAATAGTTCCACCGTCCCCTTCAGGAACGTCACGTTCGGATGTGCACGAAGCTCTCCCTGATGCTGAAGGAAACGGATTCGTTGGACGTCGTCGCGCTGTCGCTGCAAGTCGACAAAATCGACCGCCCCGGTCCAGGAGAGCAATCGTTGGGCGCGGACCGCCACTTGAGCGAGTTCGCGCATCGTCTTCGAAGGGATGCACCCGGAGAACAGGCAATTGCCCCCGAGCTCGCCCTTCGGGTCTGCCATCACTACCTTCTGTCCGGCTTCGGCCAGACGGAAGGCCGCCGGGTAACTCGCGCCCCCGGCGCCGACCACGAGAACGTCAGCGTCCACAGGCGCGCTAGAGAACGATTCTATTTGTCCCCTTACGCGGCAAGCCGGACCTCTACAGGGGCCGCCGTCCTGAGCACCCGCGGGTCCCGAATGAATCTTCCACGTCGAGGCTATCGGCCGTTCCCGCGGTTAGTGGCCGGCGAAGGATTGGGCCGATGCGACGGCATGACCGGATGGTGTCGGACAAAGGATACCGCGGATTTCTCCTCCGCGCGAGCCGTGTCTCTCGTTAGCGTAGCTGGGGCTGACCGGGCGGACACGTTGAGCAGCACGCCGCGTCTACCGAGCAGCATGCGCAGCAGTGGCAGCAGCCTTCCGGACAGTCGCAGCAGGCGCATGAAAAGCGTGTTGAGCGAGCGGGTTGGAGCAGCGATCCTCGTGAGTCGGTCATGGTTGATCGATGCGCCGCGTCCGAATAGGCATTGCGCCCAGGGAAACGAGGACGTTTGTTCTCACGCGACGGGGAATCCGGCGCGGAAATTCGCGCCAATTCCGCGAGAACGTGGGCCCAGTCGGATTTGAACCGACGACCTCCCGGTTATCAGCCGGGTGCTCCAGCCAAACTAAGCTATGGGCCCTAGAGCGCGCGAGGAGAGGGCCCCTTTAGGGATTTCGCTGCGAGCGTCCGCAATCCTCGAATCGATTCGGACTCGTGGTGCCGCGACTCTAGCGTGCGTCGACGGTCATGGACTCCGCGCCGATCGCTTCCGGCTCACCTATCGTAACACCGGAAAATCGGGGAGTCGTCGTAGCGCGCGGGGCGGCGATCGCGGTCCCGCGATCGCGAGCGAATCGGCTGTGGCCGTATCCGGACGGCGCTGGTCCTTGCCGCTCGAGGAATCGCTTCCTCGTTCGATGTCAATGCTCAGGGGGTCTTATAGGTTAGGTCATACCTAATAATTAGAGGTCGCCTTATATGTAAGGAGTGACTAGGCGACAAC
>JAJYUO010000163.1:0-1558 GCA_021792485.1 Thermoplasmata archaeon | reverse complement strand
CTCACGCGACGGCAGATTGAGGCACTGCGGTCGGTCGGGGCCGGCGAGACCGACCGGCACGGGGCCCCCCTGAACTTGGTGGCCCGGGCGCTCCGGGTGAGCCCCCCGTCTGCCCTCGATCATCTTTCGCAACTCGAGAACCTCGGTCTCGTCAGCCGCCACCGCGGAAAGACCCGCCTCACCGCCCGGGGTCGGCAGACTCTCGCGGAGGACGTACGCCACCACCGGATCGCCGAAGGGATGTTCAGTCGGTTGGGGCTCTCGCCCCAGGATGCCTGCGTTGCGGCGCGCGAGGTGGACCATGCCCTCTCCCACCGGACGGTGGAATGGCTGTGCGCCGCGGAGGGCCATCCCTCGACCTGCCCCCACGGGGCCCCGATCCGCACGTGCGCGGCCCTCCCACGCGCCGAGTGAGGGCGTGCGATGTCGATTCTCGATACAATCATCGCCCTGGTCCAAGGCGGATCCGCCGTCGGGCTCTCGATTCCGGTGATCCTGCTGATCGGGTTCATTCTTGGGTTGCTCCACGGGGCTACGCCGGACGAGCATACCTGGCCGATCACGTTCAGCTACTCGGTGGGAAGCTATAGTAGCCGAGGCGGCGCGCGGGCCGGATTCACCTTCTCTGCCGGGTTTACGATCCAGCGCGCTATCCTGACTGCGCTCGGTTTCCTCGGCCTGGCGGCGATTTACACGGCCTACAACCTCGACGGGTACGTCTACTTGGCCGTCGGGTTCGTGATGCTAGTCGCGGGGTGGTTCCTCATTCGCGGTTCCGATATCCACCTCCCGCTCGACGCCGCATTGGAGCGGGTCTTCGGACGGTACTTCCGCGAACACACCCACCACACCTACGACGCGAGGAGGGAATCTTCCCCCGAGGGCGGGGTGAAGCCCGTGCCGCTGCGCATGGCACTCGTGCATGGGTTCGTGGCGGGGTGGGGGGTAGGTGGCTTCGCCGTGATCCTGATCTTCGTCCTCGCACCGCAGATGCCCAATGTCGGCTGGGCGGCGCTCGTCGGCGTGATGTTCGGCCTCGGCACGATGGTGATGCAGATCATCACCGGAATGCTGTTCGCCCGGCTCGCCCGGATTAAGAAACTCAGCCAGAGCCAGATCCAGCAGATCGGTCGAAGGACCGCGGCGCGGACCCTGTACATCGGAGGCTTGGCGTTCATGGTCGTAGGGGCGGTCGTAGCCGCGCTTCCCTGGCTCGCGAGCTACTACGTCAGCACGGGGAACCCGGTGCCGAACCTCAACCAGATCGGCTATGCTACCGTGCTGATCGTGCTGGTCGTCGGGGTGGTCGGCGGTCACAGCTTATGGAAGGCGTACCGCGAAGCGGTCGACGGAAATCGACTTCCCGAACGGGTGAGAGGCGAAGACGCGCGACGACCCAGCGAGCCGCCGCCGCCGAACGACGGCCCCGCCGCTCCCGTCCGTTGAGCCCGATTGGGCGACCCTGCTCGCGGCTCGCATCAAGGGCGGGGTAAAGCGATGGGTTCGGTTTCGCCGAATCCACGCACGCCTTCGCCGTCGGAGTGTGAGCGCCGGCGCC
>JAJYUO010000012.1 GCA_021792485.1 Thermoplasmata archaeon | reverse complement strand
AGACCGGCAGGCGCGGGAGGGCTTCGGGGTCGACGATACGCCACCCCTCGGCAACGGACCGGACGTCCACTCCCCGCCTCGGGCTCCGACGCTCCAGGGAGGGAGCTTCCGATTGCCGAGGGAGAGCGCGGCGGGGTTCGAAGCGATCGACCACGTCCGCTCCTGGACGAACCTGCCGGTCGTGGTGAAGGGGATCCTGACCGCCGACGACGCTCGCCGGGCCGTCGATCGCGGGGCCGCCGGGATCCTGGTCTCCAACCACGGCGGACGGCAGCTCGACGGCGCGATCGCCTCCCTGGACGCCCTCCCCGACATCGTTCGGGAGGTAGGGAACCGCGCGGAAGTGTACATGGACGGCGGCATCCGTCGAGCGAGCGATATCCTCATCGCCCTCGCGCGGGGGGCTCGCGCTGTCGGGATAGGACGCCCGGTCCTGTGGGCCCTCGCGGTCGGTGCCCGCGAAGGGGTGGGGCGCTACCTCGACCTATTGACGCGAGAGCTCGTCACCGCGATGGCGATCTGCGGCCGACGCCGTATCTCCGAGGTCGACCCCACCCTCATCGTCGAACGGCCGGCGTTCCTCCCGTTTGGCCAAGGGTCCCGCGTCGACTGAGCGGGCCGAGACCGTCGGCGTTCGGGTGGAGAGAAAGCTAATTACGGTGGCTCTCGGCCTCGTCGGGGTCGCGAGCGTCATGCCACCCGCGATCGAAGCCTCGAACCCACTCGAGTTCGACCATCTGCCCGACACGTGGGACCCGCACGCGTTCGTGCCGCGCCGGCCCGTGGGGGTTGCGATCGTGAGCACCGCGATGGCGTTCCTTGCCGTCGCGGCGATCGTCGCCTCGATTTTCTACTTCATCGGCCACTACGCGCCGGGCTGGCTGCCGTTTCAGGGCGCCGTGTCCTCGGAGGACGTCATCGCGGACCTGAGTCCGCTGACCGCAGCCGTCCTCCTCGCCTTCGCGGTCACGATCATCGGAGTGGCCACGGCGTTGTGGCGCCAGGAGCCGTGGGCGCTCTACACGAGCTACGCGGTCATGATCGGAGGGATGGCCTACCTGCTCGTGACCGGGACGTTCGTGGTACTCCTGCTCGTTCTCGCCCTCGCGTTCCTCTACCTCGTCAGCGTCCGGCACTACTTCTACTGACTCCGCCGGGGGTTCGCCCGGACGGATCGCTTCTTTCGGCTCCAACGTGGCCGTTATCAAGGGCCGCCGGAACCCTCCTCAGCGTGGCGCCGGCCCGGACGATCGCCGAGCAGCTCGCGGCGAAGCAGCGCGAGATCAGCGTCGCGGAGTTCTTCGAGCGGAACCGCCAGATTCTGGGATTCGACAACCCACAGCGCGCGCTCCTCACGACGGTGAAGGAAGCCGTCGACAACAGCCTCGATGCCGCCGAGGAGGCAGGAATCCTTCCGGAGATCGACGTCGAGATCGCGAAGGACGCCGACTCGACCGATCGGCTTCGCGTGGCGGTCACCGACAACGGTCCGGGCATCCTTCGTCGGGAAGTACCCAACGTCTTTGCTCGCCTCCTCTACGGATCCCGATTCCATTCCAACCGGCAGGCGCGGGGACAGCAGGGGATCGGCATCAGCGCGGCGGTGCTGTACGCCGCGCTCACAACGGCGCGTCCGGCGCGGATCACGACGAAAGTCGCCGAGGAGGACGCGGCCCACGTGCTCGAGCTTCTCATCGACACTCAGAAGAACGCGCCTCGCGTCACCCACGAGGACGTCCGCCTCTGGGATCGCTCCCACGGCACCCGGATCGAGCTCGTCCTCAAGGCGAAGTACATCCGCGGGCGGCAGTCTCCGCTCGAGTACCTGCGCGGCACCGCGATCGTGAACCCTCACGCACGGATCGTCCTGGTCGAGCCGGACGGCACCCGGGTCACGTTCGAGCGGGCGGCGAACGAGGTACCGCCCGTCCCGAAGGAGACGCTTCCCCATCCCTACGGACTCGAACTCGGCGAGCTGGGATACTTCCTCAAGATATCCAAGCGGTCGACCGCCCTTGACGTGCTCACCCGCGATTTCCAGGGGGTCAGCGCCCGAGCGGCCCGGGATGTGCTCGCGCGGGCCGGGCTCTCGCCCGGCGCGGCCCCGGAGTCGATCCAGGGACCGCGGCAAGAAGCGCTGCTTCAGGCCCTGCACGCGGTTCCGCTTGTCGCGCCGTCTTCGGAGTGCCTATCGCCGATCGGTCCGATGCTGATCAAGCGAGGGTTGCGGAACGTCCTCGGCGAGGTACGGCCCGAGTTCTTCGCGCCTCCGGTGAGCCGCGCTCCGAGAGTCCGCGGGGGCTTCCCGTTCCTGGTCGAAGTCGGGCTCGTCTACGGAGGGGGGTTGCCGGCCGACCAACCGATGCAGTTGCTCCGTTTCGCCAACCGCGTCCCGCTCCTCTTCCAGCAGGGCGCCTGTGCGATCACCACGGCGGTCTCGAACCTCGATTGGCGCCGGTACGGGCTCGAGCAGAAGGGCGGGAGCGGACTACCGGTCGGCCCCGTCCTTGTCCTGGTCCACGTGGCGTCGACGAAGATCCCGTTCACGAGCGAGGCCAAGGAGGCCCTGGCGGAGGATCCGGACCTCGATAAGGAACTGACCCTCGCGCTCCAGGCGGCGGCCCGACACCTCAAGGTCCACATCTCCCGACGCTCGCGTCGCGCGTTCGCCCAGGAGAAGTTCGAGATCATCCAGAAGATCCTTCCCCGGCTCGCGGAGAAGACCAGCCATCTTGTCGACAAGCCCGTGCCCGACCTCACTCCCGTGATCACCCGCATCATGGACGTGGTCAACTTCGACCTTCAGTGGACGAGCGAAGAGGGCCCCCGATGCGCTACGCTGGAGGTCACGAACTACACGTCGCGCCCACGGACGCTCGAGGTCTTCCTGGAGGCGCCGACCGAGGTCCTCGGAGCGGCGGCTCTCGAGCCGGCGGCCATGGGGACGGACGCGGGGTTGGGCCGGGCGTGGTGGACGCTGCCGAAGCTCGGACCGAACGAGCGAGCGCGAATCGTGCTCGCGTTCCCGAAGGGGACGGACGTCGATGCGAGCGATCTCGACTGGTACGTCGCCGGGGTCGACGAAGCCCACCTGCTCGGCGCGGACCCGTTGCCGGGCGATTGGGACGTACGTCTGCCCCGGGCGCTGATCGAGGCGGCGGAGGCGGCGGTCCCGGCGGAGCCGGATTCGGGGGACGGGGAGGTGGACTACGATGCCGCGGAAAGCGAAGCCCGCATCGGCGACGACGACGGATGAGCCGGAGCTCCGGACCGATGCTCTCCGGCCCACGCTGGATCTCGCGCACCAGATCTACGGGCAGCTCACGCTCGGGGAGATCCCCCGCATGCGCCTGCCGCTCCGCACGAAGCAGAACATCGCCTTCCAGATGCGCGACGGGGTCTGGAAGCTCGGGAAGGCGATGGGCACGCGCAGCGCGCGTAAGCTCGACGGGGCTCTCATGCTGCTGCGGACGTTCTACCTGGTCGACTTCATCAACGAGATGGCGAGAGACAACAAGACCTCCACGCTGCGCGAGCTCTACTACATCAGCGAGGGCTGGCAGGAAGGGAAATTCCACAGCGAAGAGGAGTCGAATCTCCTCATCGAGGACCTCGAGGTCCTGTGCGAGCGCCTTCGCGAGGACTTCCGCCTCCACCCGGAGGAGAACGGCGCGTCGGTGATCGGGGACCTCACGATCCGCGAACGCAACCGCAAGGGGCTGGTCAAGAAGATCAACTGCCGCGACGACGTCGGCGACGGTGGGTACGCCCTCCCGTCCAACGTCGAGAAGGAGAAGATCGAGTTCGTCAGCTCCGGGGCGAAGTTCATCGTGGCGATCGAGTGCGGCGGGATGGTCGATCGGCTCGCCGAGAACGGGTTTGACGAGCGCCACCACGCGCTCCTCGTCCACCTCAAGGGCCAGCCCGCGCGGTCGACCCGGCGGTTCCTGAAGCGCTTGAACGCGGAGCTGAAGCTGCCCGTGGTCGTGTTCACCGACGGGGATCCGTGGTCCTTCCGGATCTTCGCGAGCGTCGCCTACGGAGCGATCAAGACCGCCCACATCTCCCAGTACCTCGCGACCCCGAGCGCCGAGTTCCTCGGCGTGACCGCATCCGACATCGAGAACTACGACCTCCCCAGCGACCGACTCACGGATCAGGACATCCGCGCCCTGCAGGCGGAGCTCACCGACCCGCGCTTCTCCACCGCCGACTGGCGCTCGGAGATCGACCTCATGCTGAAGAACGGCAAGAAGGCGGAGCAGCAGTCGCTCGCAAAGTACGGACTCAACTACGTCACGGATCGCTACCTACCCGAGAAGCTAACCGAGATGGGCGTCCTGTAGGCCGCGGCCCACCGTGTCGGACTCGGGGCGATGGCGCACGCGGATCGTCCCGGCCCGGAGCTCGGAGCGTCGCGCCCTCGCCGCGTTCCTCGCGGGATTCGCGCTCGAGGCCGGATCGGAGGCCTACCAGCTCGCCACCGACGCCCCGGCCGCTCCCGTCTTCGCGATCGGCTACTACCTGAGCCTCGCCGGCACCCTCCTGGGGTTCTACTTCTTTTGGCGCGGCTCGTTCGAGTGGGCCCGCCTCCCGAGCCATCCGGATCCGCCCCATCGGCGCCCGGCGTGGGCCGGCGGGGCATTGCTGCTCGGCGGGATCGCTGCGGTGGCGGCGTGGAGCTTCGTCGCCCGGCCCGCGGGTCCCGCGGGCACGCCGGCGCCGTTCGCCTGGATGGTCGGCGGGGTGTTCGCCTGGGCCGTGGGAACGTTCTTCCTCGCCTTGCGGGATCGTTCCGCGCCATGGGCCAAAGGCGCTCTTGGTGCGATGGGCTGGGCGGCGTTCGCCGGATCGTTCGCGATCGCGGTCATCTCCGGTTGGTTGCTCGGCCGGGTCTTCTTCGGGCTCGTCGTCGCGTTCTTCACCAATTGGGCGATGCTCGTCGACTCGCTCGGGCCGTTCATCGTCGTGGTCTCGCCGCTGTTCGTTCCGTTTGCGCTCATCGCAGCCGTCTACGCCGCAGGCCTCCGGCGCGCGTCGGCCCGGGTCGAGACGCTCCGACGCCGTCGATTCCTCACGGAGGACTCCGAGGAGCCGATCGGCCCGGGCTTCTAGCGCGTCGGTCCCGCGGGCGAGCGAGCTCCGCGTCATCCGTCCTTGACCTGCGCCTTATCTGACCGAGAGGAGACCACCGTCGCATGCCCGTCGCCGAACCGTCGGCGATCGCGCCGCCGCGCGTGAGCGATGTTGCTCGCATCGCCGGTCTTTTCGTGGGGATGATCCGCTCGCGCTTCATCACCGGTCGGCCGTTCTTCCTCGCCCACGCGACCACCTTCGGCTGCAACTCCCGCTGCCAGACGTGCTCGTACTGGAAGCTCACGCCCCGGATGAAGGAGGACATGTCGACCTCCGAGATCTTCGCCCTGCTCGACGAGGCCTACGACGCGGGCATGCGGGGGTACTACCAGTTCGGCGGCGAGCCGTTGATCCGCAAGGACGTCGGCACGGTCCTCGATTACGCCCGGGCGAAGGGATTCTACACCGCCATCAACACCAACGGCTCGATGCTCGCGGCCAAGGCGCCGACCCTCGGAAGTCTGGACGTGGCGTTCGTTTCGCTCGACTACTTCGACTCCTACCACGACGTCATCCGGGGACGGCCGGGGAACTTCGACGAAGTGATCCGGGGCGTGGAGCGGCTTCGCAGCCTCACCCGGGCGAAGGTAACCTTGGTGACGACCATCAGTTCGCTCAACCCGGGTGCGATGGAGCCCACCGCCCGGCTCGCGAAGGACCTGGGAGTGGGAATCGCCTTCAACTCGATCGAGCCGACGCTCGATTTCGGTCTCACCAACAGCGACCAGTCTCCGAACCTCACATTCCAGCTCTCCCCCGAGCAGCTCCACCAATTCTACGTCACGGCGCTGCGGCTGAAACGGGAAGGGTACCCGCTCATGGAGACCGAAGAGATGCTCGAGGGATACGTGGCGGGCCGACCGTGGAAGTGCGAATTTCCGAAGATGTTCGTCTACGTGACCCCGGATAAGAAGATCTACAGCTGCGACTACCGCTTCGGCTACGATCTGAGGGCGGGCTCGTTCGAAGAGTACTTTTCCAGCGCGTCGTTCCGCGCGCAGGTGCGCAGCGCCGAGACGTGCAATCGGTGCGTACGCACGTGCGTGCGCAACTACGCCTACACCTACGAACTGCGTCCCCGCCACCTAGTCCATCTCGCCCAGAACGCAGCGAAGCTCTACCGGCCTGTCCCGCGAACGGGGCCGGACGGTTCTGCGCGGCACGCCCCGCGAGGCGCGGAGCTCCGCCCGACCTCTTAGAGAGCGTCCCACCGCACCGAGGAGAACTGAGCGGTCCGTTCCGTCGGAAAGTAGGCGAACGCATGATCGCCGGCATTCACCCGCGTCCAGTCGAGTCCCTGCTCCGCGAACTGCGTCGGCTCGGAAGCCGACTCTTGTGCCTCACCGGGGACCCGCGCCGGTAGCGGAGCTCCTTGGCGTGCCAGGCGCAGGAGATCGAGCTCGGGATCGTACGCGATCCACTCCCGCGGTGCGTAGACGCGCAGGCGGACGAGCTTCGGCCGCAGCTGGCTCTCGGTCTCGGTCTCGGTCCGGGTGAAGACCGCGTACTCCGCGGACCCGATCGTGACGACCCGCTCGAACTGGAAGGACTTCCGACGGAACTCGAGCAGGTTCATCTCGAGGTCGCTTTCCGGTAGCATCACCGAGCAAAGCCGCCCTCGCTACATAACGGCCGGCGGCCGTCGCACCGGTGCCTCCTTCGCCGAGGGGAGCCCTAATAAACCGACGAATTTACCCCCGCTCACTCGGGACCGGTCGGAATGAAACGTTCCTCGCGGGTATGGAAGAAAGCGGGCCACATGCGTTGGAAATGGCGCAAGAAGCGGATGCGCCGACGCATGCGAGCCCAGAAGATGAGGAAGCAGTGAGCCGGGGGACCTAGGGGCGTCGCGCTCTCGCCCCGCCGCGCGGGGGGGCGACCGCCCCTACCAGCCGAGGCGCGCGAGGTCGCGGGATTCCTTGGTCTCCTTCTTCCACTGCTTGTAGTGGTCCCGGCACAGCGGGGCCCGCCGTCCCTGGTCAGGGAGGTTCGGAAAGGCCTTCTTCGCCTCAGAGTAAGCGAGGTGCCTCACGGAGTCGCCACCGCACCCGGGAACAACACAAGGCTCCGGGGACGCCGGTCCGTGGGTGGGCCGCACGGGATTCGGAGTCATCGTCGTCCCTTCTCCTTGAGGAGGTCGGCGACCAGGTGCGGCATCTCGTAGGGGAAATGCCCCACCCGCACCCCGGCCGCCTCGAGCGCCGCCTGCTTGGACTGGGCCGTCCCCCGGCCCCGGCTGATGATCGCGCCGGCGTGTCCCATGCGCTTCCCAGGTGGCGCGGCCCTACCGGCGATGTAGGCGACGACCGGTTTGGTGAAGTGGTGTCGGATGTACTCCGCGGCGTCCTCTTCCGCCGTGCCGCCGATCTCGCCCACGAGGACAACGAGATCGGTGTCCGGATCCTTCTCGAACAGCTCCAATCCGTCCACGAAGGAAGTACCGATGACCGGATCGCCCCCGAGACCGATGCAGGTCGACTGCCCCAGCCCGATCTCCCGGATCCCGTTCACGATCTCGTAGGTGAGCGTACCGCTCCGAGAAATGACCCCGATCCGACCGGGGCGGAATACCACGTTCGGGATGATGCCGACCTTGCTGGGGACCCCCGGTGCCGCGATTCCCGGGCAGTTCGGTCCTATGATGCGCGCTCCACGCGCTCGAGCGTAGTGGTACATCACGAGCATGTCGTGGAACGGGATATGCTCGGTCACGATCACGATGAGTCGGATCCCCGCATCGACCGCCTCGATCAGGGCATCCTTCGCGAACGGCGCCGGCACGAAAATGCACGAGGAGTTCGCCCGGGTCCGGTCGACCGCTTCCTGAACGCTGTCGTAGACGGGCGTGTCCTCCACGACGGTTCCCGCCTTCCCCGGGGTTACGCCGGCGACGACCTTCGATCCGAAGAGCTTCATCTGCCGTGTGTGAACGGTCCCTTGGTGCCCCGTGATGCCTTGGACCACCACCCGCGTGTCGGCATCGATCAGGACGGTCATGCGGCCGGCCCTCCCGGGGAGATCGCGCGAGCCGCCGCAGCGCGAACCGCGGCTTCGGCGGAGGACTTGAGGTCGGGAATCGAGATGATACCCGCCGCGCGGAGGATCGCAGTTCCCTCCGCCTCGTTGTTGCCGCGAATGCGCGCGACCAAGGGAAAGCGGTCTTCCGCCGGGATCTGCTCCATGGCGCTCACGAGCCCCTTCGCCACCGTATCACAGCGGGTGACCCCGCCGAAGATGTTCAGGAAGACCGCGGTGGGCTTCGCCTTCGCCATCAAGAGGAACGCCTCGGCGACCTTCGCGGGATCGTCCGTGCCTCCGAGATCGAGGAAGACCCCCGGTCGTCCGCCGAACTGCATCAGGGCGTCCAGCGTCGCCATCGTGAGGCCCGCTCCGTTCGCGATGACGCCGATGTTCCCGTCCAGCTGGACGAACGCAATCTCCTTCTCGCGCGCGATCTCTTCTAGGGGCGTCCGGTCGTCTCGAACCTCACTGTACTCCGGATGACGGAACGTCGCGTCGTCCTCGATGATCACCTTCGCATCAAGCGCGATCACGCGGTCGCCCACCACGGCGAGCGGGTTGATCTCGACCAGTTCGGCATCCTCCCCGTTGAATGTTGCCCAGACGGAGTCGAGGAGGGGGCCGAGCGACTTGGCGGGCCCACCGGAGAGTCCTAACGAAGCGATCGCTCGCCGTTTCTCGTACTGGGCGAGTCCCGCGAACGGGTGGATCGGCTGGCGGAGGATAGCTTCGTCCGGTACCGACTCGATCTCCACACCTCCCCTCGCGCTGGTCAGCAGGACCGGTAGGCGAAGGGTTCGGTCGAGCGTCACGGAAACGTAGAGCTCGCGGTCGATCGCGACCTTTCCTTCGAGCAGGATCTCCTTCACCTTCTCGCCCTTGAAGTCGAGTCCCAGGATCGCATTCACGCCGGCTCGGACTTCGTCGATGGTGGAGGCAAACCGCACGGCACCTCCCTTTCCTCGTCCGCCCGCGAGCACCTGGGCCTTGATCACGCACGGGAGAGGCACCGTTCCCTGGGAAACGAGCGACGCCGCCTCGTCGGCCGAGCGGGCGACGTGGCCCGGGGGCAGCGCAATCCCGTACTTCCGGAAGATCTCCTTTCCCCTCCATTCCGCGAGCTTAACCATAGAAACCGCGCGTCCGGAAACGCGAAGTCACTTAACGCCGACGGCGGCCCCGGCCCTGCCGCCGCTGAGAGGGGGGTACGTCAGGGCCACCGGCTCGGCGGCCCGGGCGACCCTTGGGGACGCCCGGCGCGAACGACGTCGTCGGGAGATCGCGGGCGATGTCGTCGAGCAGTTTGCCCGCGAACTCGAACTTCGTTCCGCGCAGCCAAAACCGGGAGCCATGCGGGGGAAGCACCAGGGCCGCGATCTCGGAGCTTCCCATCGTTCCGACGTCGTTCGCCACCACCCAGTCGACATCCGCCTCCTTCCGGGTCGTACGCGCAACGTCCTCGAGCACCGCCGGGTCGGTCGTCGACTCGAGCTTGAACGCGATCAAGACGACCGGCCGCGACGCCAGGGCGCGCAACTGCGGCAGGACCTTCGCCGTCCGCCTCAGCCGCAACGTGATCTCGGGGTGTTCCCGGGAGGAGATCTTGCCGCGCTGCGCCTCGACCGTGTAGTCGGCGAGCGCGGCGGGAACGAGCACCGCTGCCGCTTCGGCGAGTGTGCGTTGGCGCTCTCGAGCGAGGCGCAATAGGTCGTCGACGCTTCGCCACTTCCGCACGTCGAGATACCGCGGGATCGTGGTGGAGTGATGACCCATCCAGAGCTCGACCTCGGCGCCGCGAAAGTATCCTTGGGTGGCGAGAGAGACGGCGGTGACCCCGCTGCTCTCGTTCGAGATCGACCGGACTTCGTCGATCGGTTCCCGCGCCGCACCCCCGATCACCACCAGACGACGGTCCTTCCACGGACCGCGACCGAGTCGGTGGAGGACGGCTGCGGCCACGTCTTCGGGGGTCGCGAGCTTCTCTTCGCCTTCCGCGGCCTGGCTTTCGATGATACCGACACCCCAGCTCCGGAGCTTGGCGAGCGCTTCGCTCACCGCTGGGTTCTGGCGCATCTGAGCGTGCATCGCCGGCGCGAGGAGAATCGGGACCCGACTTCCCAGGGCGATCGAGGCGCAGCTGGTGACCGGAGTGTCGTCGATCCCGTGCGCGATCTTGGCGATCGTGTTCGCAGTCGCGGGGGCAATCAGGTACAGGTCGGCCCGATCCGGGCCGGGCCCGAGGAGGCTCACGTGCTCCACGTCCCCGGTGAGCTGGGTGATCGGAGGATGTCCGGTGGCGAACTGAATCGCCTCGGGGGAGACGAGCCGCTGAGCTTCGCTGCTCATCACGGCCCGGACTTCGGCCCCGTGCCGCAGGAGTTCCCGGGCAATCCGCGGCACCTCGACCGCGGCGATCGACCCGGAGATCCCGAGCAGGATGTGACGCCCGTTCAGGAGCTCGGTGGTCTTCCCTCGGATCACTCGGCTCGGGTGCATGGACCGCAAAACTCGGCGGGGGAACCGATCCCTCCCTTTAGCCCGACGGCCGGCAACGACTATAAGGGAGGCGGAACCGGCGATGACGATGACGGCCGCCAAGGAGCCCGATCCCGCGGGTTTCACGACCATGGATGGACGCGGGCTCCCGATGATCGGGCGAGCACCCGCCCCCCTCGCCGCGATCTCCGGGCCGTCTACCGAGGTTCGACCCCCACCCCCTCCGCGGGAGGTCCGGCGGGGCGTGATCGTCTTCGACGTCGATGGGACACTGCTCGACGATCTCCGCCTGATCAGCGCGGTGGCCGCGGATGTCTTCTTCCGAGCGTTCCATACGCCGCCCGAGGAGGGGCGAGTCCACTATCTCGCGACCACGGGACTGCCGTTCGAGGCGCAGCTCGCCCAACTCTATCCCGGAGCCCCGTCGGAGCTGCGCGCCACGACGGCGCGGATTTTCCACCAGCGCAAGGTATCCGAGGCATATGCCCACGCGAGCCCATTCCCCGAGGTCCCGAGGACGCTCAAGCGCCTCTCCGTCGCCGGTTGGACGATGGTCGTTTCGACGGGCTCCGAGACCGAGATGGCAGACCTCCTGCTGGAACGCGAGGGCCTGCGCTATTGGTTCGAGGAGGTGCTCGGCTCGGCTCAGGGAACGAAACGCGAGCACCTGGCGGAGTACCGTCGCCGGTTTCCCAACGCCCCGGTATTCCTCGTCGGAGACTCTCGATTCGACATGGAAGCGGCTCACTCCGTGCCGGGCGTCACCGCGATCGGTCGGGCGACCTCGTTGGAAGGCTGGATCCTCGCCCCCGAAGACCTGAAGCGTTGGGGAGCGGCCTGGGCCGGGTACTCTCTGGAGCCGCTGCCCGAAGTCCTCGCCCGGCTCACGTCGCGCGCTCGACCTAGCCGGCGCACGCAGCGCCCGTCGCTCGCCTCCCCGCATTCGACCCCCGGACCTCGGCGAGCGTCCTCGCCGAAGGCGACCCCGCGCCGACCGCGCCGGTAGGGCCGGGACCGAGAGTCTCAGGGCGGGGGTTGGGCCCCGCGCCGCTTTGAACCCGGGTCGAGGGATCCACAGTCCCCCAGGATAGGCCAAGCTACCCCATCCCGGCCACGGACGCCCCGACGCCGGCCCGGCCTGAAAAGGCTTTTCGAAGGGGCGGGTGCGACTCCTTTCGCGGGGAAACGCCTCACCGGTTCGTCCGTGGCGGAGAGTGCCCCCCGACGCCGAGCGCCTCCTCCTCGTGGCGCAATTTCGCCCGCCGGTCCTGCGCTTCGGCTCGTCCCACGTAAATGAAGAACCCGCCGAACCCGGCGGAGAGCAGGCCCGCCAGGTACGCTTCGAAAAACCACCAATCGAGTCCGATCGCGATCATGGCCGCCACGAAGCCGATACCGGTCGCGACCAGCAGGGCCCCTCCAACGACGAACGCGTTCTCCCTCAGCATCGAGATCCTGAGCGGGGCGACGGCCTCGCTTCCGGGTCACAGGGGGCGAGCCTTATGACCTCCGCCTCAACTGGCTCCGGGATGCCGTACGCCGCGATCGCTTCGGTGGACGCTGGCGCCCTACGGTGGGTTCGCCTCGAAGGCGGGCATCACGATTTCGAACTCCGGTCGGGTGACACCGCCGTCGCCAAGGTTTCCCTCCCATCGGAGCGGGGGCGGCCGGCGACCGCCGAGTCGGTCGAGGGGCGGTACGCAATCGACCGCGCCGGATTCCTTCGTCCGCGCCTCACGCTTCACCTCGAAGGCTCGAGCACCGCGATCGCTCGCTTGGTGAGCGGACCGGAAGGACTCCCGACTCGCCATGTCATCGAGATCGGGGGCCGCGCGAGTTACGGGCTCAGCCGATCGGGCCTGTCGATCCCCGCCTGGTCAATATCCGATGCCCACGGAACGGAATGGGCCCATCTCGAACCGATCCGAGAAGGGCGCCAGCTCCTGGGGTGCCTGTGCGACGTGGAGTCGCCCGGCCCCGCAGATTCGTCATCGCTCTACGCGCTCATCCTGAGCTGGTGCTTCATCTCGCACGCTTGGCTCGAGGACGAGATGGTCGGCGAGTGGACCGACCACGCCGAGGGCCGGTTCTAAGGAACGGCTCGACCTTTCGGCCGGGCGCACCGAGCGCGCGAAGGATCCTCGGGAGGATCACCTCGTACCGCGGCGCCACGTCGGAGTGCCGTCCCGAGAATTCTTGATGATCGATCGTCGCCCCCTGGGCCCGGGCCGCGGCGGCGAAGATCCGGGCCGCGACGTCGAGGTTCCATTCGTCTTCCTCCCCTCCGTCCACGTAGACGTACCGCAGGCGTCGAAGCGCCCTCGCATAGCGCGGTCGCGCGATCATCCGGACCGGGTCGCGGGCCAGCCACTTCGCCCAGATTTCCGGCCGCAACGCCCCGGTGGTGAGGTCGAACGGGAGCTCGAAGCGGCCCGGCGCGTCGTCCACGGGAGAGTAGCACGACGCGTAGGCCATGTGCTCGAGACCCGACGCCATGGGGTGGAGCGGGCCCCATCCGTCGATCGGGCGAGCAAAGATCCTTCGGAGGAGGGCCTCGGGGCCCCCGGCCTGGCGGATGGCGCGAAACGCGCGCGGAAACTCGGGCAGATATCCGTACTCGAAGTACATGTCGCCCGAGTCCGAGGCGGCAGCGGAGAAGATGTCGGGGTGGCGAAGGGCGAGGCTCAACGCACCGTACCCCCCGCTGGATGTCCCCAGCACGCCGACCGGCCCGGTGCCGTACCGCTCCCGAACCCATGGGATGATCTCCTCCGTGATGTAGTCCTCGTAGCGGCCGGTCGCTGAGGAGTTTACGTACTGGCTTCCGCCGAGAGTGGTCATGCAATCGGGCGATACCATCACGGCCTCTCCCGCAACCCCGGTTCGAATCAACCGGTCGAGCTGGCCGACCCGAGAGTCCGACAAGTAGCGCGGGCGCTGGAACTGAAGGAAGCCGGCGCCGGTGTATCCGGACAGTAACACGAGAAGCGGAAGTCCTTCGGTTCTGCCGGAAGGCGGGAGGTACACCTGCAACTCCCGCTCGACCGGGTCGTGCCACGGATTTCCTTCGAGCACATCGCTGACAAATCGGGGCCGCTCGATTCGTCCGCGAAGCGGTCGGGGGAACATGACGGGCGTTCGCGAACGCAACGGGACCGAGATCGGCACGGCGCCACCTTCCGAGCGCCATCGCCGGAACCCTCAAAGAGAACACGGGTGACCCAGCCCCTCGCGGACGGGCCAAGGTGAAGAGCCTCAGCGTCTCCCTCCCTTTGCGATGGAGCACTGGAAGGAGGGCGCATTTTCGGGGACGGAGCTTTTGCGCCCGGGACGCTGGGCTGTCGCCTTTTTGGCCGATTGGTGCCCGTTCTGCCGGGCGTTCCGGCCGGAGTTCGAGGCGAGCGAGAGTACCCTCCCCGCGTCGCTCGCGATCGCCGACGTGACCTCGGAGGAGAGCCCCCTCTGGGAGACGTTTGGCATCGAGGTCGTCCCGACGATCGCGCTGTTCGAGGACGGCGCATTGGTCTGGCGTCGCGACGGCCGGCCGGGGCAGGGCCTCGGACGCGACGACCTGGAAGCGCTCCGCCAAGCCGCCTCTCGGCGCGCGGGAACGGCCGCTTCGGGTGCACGATAGGGTTTTTCCGCGCGCCGCCGTGAGCCCGGCGTGCAAAGTACCCCTGCTCGCAAGGTCGCGTTGGTCACCGGAGGAGGGACCGGCATCGGCCGGGCGATCGGGGAGCTCCTGGCGGAAGACGGATACGACCTTGCCATCGCGAGCCGGTCCGTCGATCATCTCGATCGCGGAGCGCGCGCGCTCCGGGCGCGAGGGGCTCGGGTACTGACAGTGGCTACCGACGTCCGTCAGCCCGACCAGGTCGATCGATTGATGGCCCGAGTGCGCGATGAGTACGGCCGGCTCGATGTCTTGGTGAACAATGCGGCCGGCAATTTTCCGGTCCGGGCGGAGGACCTCTCTCCCAACGGATGGCGGGCCGTGGTCGGAATCGTCTTGGACGGCACGTTCTTCTGCTCTCGGGCCGCCTTCCCGCTCCTGCGTGAGGCCCGGGAGGCGTCGATCGTGAACATTGTCGCGGCGTACGCGTGGCTTGCCGGGCCCGGAACGGTGCATTCCGCCGCGGCGAAGGCCGGGGTGGTCTCCCTGACCCGCACGCTCGCGGTCGAGTGGGCGCGACACGGGATTCGGGTGAACGCCGTGAGCCCGGGCCCGGTCCGTACCGAGGGGACGGACCACCAGCTCTGGACCTCCGAGTCCCTCGTGAAGCGGATCGAGCTGGGAGTGCCGATGGGGCGGTTCGGCACCCCGGAGGAGATGGCCGAAGCCGTCCGCTTCCTGGTCAGCCCCCACGCGCGGTACATCACCGGGCAGGTCCTCCCCGTGGACGGAGGGCAGTGGCTCGGCAGAGGCCTCATGGAGTTCTTTGACGATCGGAGCTCGGGCGGGTCCGTTTCTCCCGACCAAGGAGGGACGCCCGAGTGAGGGGAGGACCGACCGCCCCACGACCTTCTCGCCGGTCCGAATAGGGTAGGGCGCCGTGAACTTCTTCGACTCGTCTACGGTCACCATCGCGATCCTCCTG
>JAJYUO010000011.1:5238-15366 GCA_021792485.1 Thermoplasmata archaeon | reverse complement strand
GGATATTAACATTGCGGGAGGGCCGGAAGGCCTGTTGCGGCCATCTACGGTTGCGACCACCGGTAGTCACAGCTGAAGCTTTGTGAGCTTTTTTGCTTCCTTCGGGGTAAAGGACTTCACCTGAGCAAATCGCGCTGCCATCGAGGAGAGATCCCCATAGATCTCTCGCATGTACTTCGGATTCCGCAGGTTCTCGATCAGCATCATGGCAGGTCGGTCCCGTTGGACCTACTCCTCCACCTGCGTTATCCCTCGGATCCTCCGTCCGTGCCGGCGCGCGTCCATCCCCAGGATCTCGAGACGACCTTCGGTCGGCTCGATCAACGTGGTCATGGCCTTGATCAAGGTCGACTTTCCGGCTCCGTTGCGTCCAAGAAGTCCGAAGACCTCCCCCTTCTCCACGGAGAAGCTGACATCGTCCAGCGCGAACTTCGTGCCGTCGTAGGTGTGCCGAAGTCCGCTCGCACGGATGGCCGGGGTCACGGAAGGCGGGAGGCGCGGCGCGCCGTCGGCTCTCCCCTCCATCCGATCACCGCCTCGTTCGCGGAACCGACCGGCCCGCGCGTTCGAATCTCGAGCGGGGCGCCCGATTTAAGCTGACTTCACCGCCGGTAAGCGCTCATCGTTCCGAAGCGCGCTCGCTCGCCGATTCCCGGCTCAGGCGCTGGACGAGCTCCTGGGCGACATCGAGCATCCCGAGCGACCGCGCGACCGGCTTCTCGTCGCCGACGAGCGGGTGCTCCCGGAAGTAGGAGCGGACGCGCTCGGGCCGGGCGATCCCGAGTACGGGAATGGCGAGGTCGAGCATGTCCTGGAGGAGCGTCGTACCGTGCAGCCGCTCCTGGACCTCGGGGAAATGCCGTTCCAGCCAGTCCCACGTAGGAGCCCGGGCGACCGGGTTCGCCGAGGCCGCAGTCAGGAGCCCGCCGAGATGGCCCTTGTTGAATGAGCCCGATAGCGCGAGCTCGAGAACCTCCTCGACGCAGCCGACGTCGTTGGTGCAAGCGAGCGCGAACTCGAGCCGGCGAATCTCCGTCTCCGTCTGTGCTCGGGCCAGCGTCTCTTGGATCTGGGTGAACGCCTCTCGGCCCCCGGTCATGGCGAATGCTTCGGCGACGGCCGGCTGGACGTTCGCATCGAGTTCCTTCCATCGGCGAAATTCGGGAGCAAGTTGCCGGGCGAACTTCGCGTCGCACGAAACCAGGGCGCTTACGACCGCTCCGCGCAGGGAACCGTCGGTCGAGCTCTCGCCGGCGCCCGGGGCGAGGCCGATCCGATCGAATTGGGCCCATAGAAATCCGCGAGCGAGCTGCAAGACCGGCTCGAAATCCCCAGTCCACGAATGGAGCGTCGCGAGATGGCCGGCGGTCGCGCCGACGCAGAGGTAGTCGGTGGCGCCGTCGATCGCGCGAACGAACCGGCCAAACGTCGCGAGGTCGGTGTCGCCCGAGAGGAGGAACGCCCAGAGGTCCTCGAGGATGATCCAACGATCGGCCGGGCTACGTCGGGCAAACCCGTCGTACAGGCGTTCGTAGAGTCCCGGGCTATAGCGGGTCCGATAGAATCCCGCCGCATCCTTGTTGAGGTGAACGGTCGCGTGGGCCGGACACGGCACTGATCGTTCCGACGTGTCGAATAGGAGTCTCTGGATCTTCCCATCGATCTCGAGGACCATGGGGATCGGCCAGACCGTGTCGGAGTCGGGCGGCCGGTATCCGTAGGGTCGCTGTCGCAACGTAAGTCCCCGGGGGCCGAGCTCGGCCGTCACGACGGGATGGCTCGCCTTCTCGATCCACGGTCGCAAGATCCGGGTGATCGGTTCGGACGAAGCCTGATCGAGCGCCTTCCACAGATCGTCGCTGCTCGCGTTGCCCCACGCGTGCTGCCGAAGGTACTCCGCGACCCCGGCCTCGAACCGGTCGCTTCCGATGTATCCCTCGACCATCCGGAGGACCGACGCGCCTTTGCCGTAGGTGAGGCGGTCGATCGCGTTCGCGACCTCGCTCGCGGTGTGGACCTCGACGACGATCGGGTGGTTCGGGCTCACCGAGTCGAGCAAGAACCCCCAGCGGGTCCATATCGAGAGAAAGTCGTACTCGCTCTGGAGTTCGGGGAACCGGCGTTCGACGACCTTGTGCTCGACGAACGTCGCGAAGCTCTCGTTGAGCCAGATGTCGGTCCACCAATAGGGTGTCACGAGGTTGCCGAACCACTGGTGCGCGAGCTCGTGGACGATCGTTGCGACCGTGTACCGGAACTCGAAGGAGGGAGTCTGGTCGTTGACGAGAAGCTGCATGTCCCGGAAGGTGATCGCCCCCCAATTCTCCATCGCGCCAGCCGGGAACTCGGGCACCGCGATCAGGTCGAGTTTCGGGAGAGGATACGGAATCCGATAGTATTTCTCGAGCTCTTCGAGCGCGATCCGGGTCACGTCCAGCGCCTTGTGCCCTTCGTTGCTTCGGCCCGGAGGCGTCAACACCGACAACGCGACCTTCCCGGCCGTTCCGTTGAGGCGTTCGAAGACTCCCACGCCGAGGTAGAAGAGATACGTGGCCATCGGGGGCGTCGGCGTGAACTCCCATCGCTTGAACGGGCCGTCTTCCACCACCGACTTCGGCGAAGTGTTCGATACTACGTCGACGTCGCGCGCGGCGCGGACCGTGAGCCGGATGGGCGCCTTGACGTCCGGACGGTCCAGGCACGGGAAGATTTCCCGGGCCGAGGTTGCTTCGCATTGCGTGGTCAAAATGTACGCCTCGCCGTACCGAGAGCGGTAGAGCCCCATCAGTGCGTGCTCGGCTACGGCACCCGAGAAGTCGACGGCGACGCGGGCGCGCCCCCGGACGGGAGAGGCCAACCGGATCCGCTCGTGCTCCGGATCGATCTCCACCGAGACGGGTCTCCCGTCGACCGTGGCGTGATCGATCGTCAGGCGAACCGAATCGAGATCGAGGGACTCCGCGGTCCCTTCAAGGTCGAAGTCGATAGACCCGGTCCACGACTTCCGTTCGAAGTCGACGTTCAGTTCGAGGCGATACTCGCGTACCTTGAAAGGAGACCTCTCCACCGCCATCGGGGCCACGCTCAAGCGCGGACGGGTAGATGCGTCGGCGGATGATGCTATCCCCTCAGTGGGGTCGACCGAAAGGGTCGAGGCGGGCCCGCAAGGTACTCGAGAGGAAGCTTGCGCGTTCCCTCTAACGATCTCCTCGGAGGAGAACGGGAAGACTTGCACCGGCTTCCCGTCGTCCGGGTCATGGGGGGCGCGGGACGAACTCGGCAGAGAACCTCGCGCTCTCGGTTCGCTACCACCGGTCCTCAGTGACTTCACTCCAAACCGGGACCCGGCGCGTGCGCGCCCTGCGCTACCGATCCGGTGCGACGACGGAAGGAGGATCGGGTGCCGTCGACACCGGCGCCCCAGGACCGGGCGACGTACCGGGCGACGTCGCGCGCGGGCTCGTCGCCGCCAAACCCTTCTCCTGGAGGAGGGGTTTGTCGCGGTAGACGTAGCTGCCGCCCCGCAGCCCCGATACCACGGCCGCTACCGCGACGATCGAACCGGCGATCAGGAACGCTTCCGAGATCGCGGATCCGAAACTCCCGGCTACCGCGCTCGCGAAGAAGTGCGGGGCCGTGAGCGCGTTGTAGGTCACCGATCCCGGTGCGATGACGGTCCATCCCGGCGGCGGTGCGCCGTTCAGCGCGGTCAGGAAAGTGAACATCGGGTTTTCACCGAGGAACGCGCCGAACAACGATCCCGTTGGGTTTGATCCGATCAGGTGGCTCAAGATCGCCGCGTCGGCGGGCGACAGGCCCGGAACTCCGGCAAGCACCGACGCCGAAGTCGGGCCCAGGCCCGCAGCGAGCCCCACGATGACGATCGTGAAGAAGATCGCGAGGCTCATCTGCTGTCCCGTGTTCTGGAGGGTCGCGAGCATGCCCGATGCCGAGCCCCGATTCTCTGCCGGGACGGAGCTCATCACGGCGGCGGCGTTCGGGGAAGCGAACATGCCCATCCCGCACCCATTGAGGAACAGCAGCACACCGATCTCCCAGTAGACGAAGTTGACGGGGAGCAGCGACATCACGAAGAACGTCGCTCCCGCGAGGATCAGACCGGCGGTCGCGAACGGCCGCGCCCCATACCGGTCCGACAGGGTTCCGCTCAGCGGCCCCGCGACCAGGAACCCGACGATCATCGGCATCATCATGATCCCGGCGTAGAGCGGGGTCGACGCGAAGCTGTAGCCGTGCAGCGGGAGCCAGATTCCCTGGAACCAGACGACGAGCACGATCATGAGACCCCCGCGCGCGAGCGAGCCGAGCAGCGCGGCGCCGACGCCCGCCGCGAACGCGCGGATCCTGAGAAATTCGAGCCGAAACATCGGATCGCGCACGTACAGCTCGATGAACACGAACGCGACGAGCAACGCGCCGCCGCCCCCGAGCGCGGCGATGACCCATGGGTTGGTCCAGCCCATCGTGGACGTCCCGTAGGGAAGGAGACCGTAGGTGATCCCCACGAGGATGGACGTGAGACCGGCGGCAAACGTGACGTTCCCAGCGATGTCAAGCTGCTGGTTGGCCCGGCGGGTCGATGTTTCGCGGAGCTTCCAGTACGCCCAGATCGTCCCAAAGAGGCTGACCGGGACGCTGACCAGGAAGATCAATCTCCACGTCGGGAGGACCAGCGGCCCGAAGTGCAAGTCGGGGATGCCGGCGAGGACCCCTCCCACCACGAGACCGACGAGCGAGCCACCGATGAAGGCGATCTGGTTGACGCCCATCGCCTTTCCTCGCTCGCCGGGGGGGAAGGCATCCGTGAGCAGCGCCGCCGAGTTCGAGAAGAGGAATGCGGCACCGACCGCTTGGATGAGGCGGAAGTAGACCAGCGCCCAAGCCCCGGTGCTACCTTGCCACGGCTCGAGGAACAGGAGCAGCGACCCCGTGGCGAAGATCGCAAAGCCCAAGTTGTACAGCCGGGCGCGGCCGAACATGTCGGAGAGCCGCCCGAAGGTGACCAGCAGCGTGGCCGTCACGATCCCGTAGCCGAGCAACAGCCAGATCAGCAGCGGGAAGTTCGCGGCCGAGAACGGGTCGACTCCGAGGCCCTTGAAGACGACGGGCAGCGAGATCAATAGGATCGAACCGTCGATGGAAGCAAGCAGGCCGCCCAGCGTCGTGTTCGATAAGACAGTCCACTTGTATTCCACGGCCGGATCCTAGATTCCGAGGAACGGGTCAGGGTCGGTTCGAGGCGGAGGGCCCGCCGAGCGATGTCGCGAAGAATTGGAGCACCCGGGTCCAAGCGTCCTTCGCGCTCGCTTCGTGGTAGTTGGGGCGAGTGTCGTTAAAAAACGCGTGCTTCGCGCCCGGATAGACATGATAGGCGAAGCTCTTGCCCGCCTTCTTCATCGCATCATCGAGGGCCGGCACGGTCGACGTGATGCCGGGATCCTCGCTTCCGTAGAGCCCGAGAACCGATGCGCGGATGCGCGGGACGTCTTCCATCGGAGGGTTCTGCCCGTAAAAGATGACGGCGGCCCGGAGATCCGGATCCACGGTCGCCAACCGAGCGCTCATCGCCCCGCCGAAGCAAAAGCCCACCGAACCGATGCGCGCCGGATCGACCTCGGGCAGGGTGCGCAAGTACTGGGTCACCGCCCGGAGGTCGAGGGCGAACCCGCTCTGGGCGGCCGGGCTCGTGACCGTCCCGAACGCCTGAAGGATGGGCCTCCGCTCGGGGGGCTGCGACTCGGCGAACGACGCGAACAGAGACGGGTCTCGGCGGAGGTCGGGCGGAGCCTTGGAGAACGCCTGCATCGCGTAGCCGATATTCTCGGGTGTGAGCACCTTCCCGATTTCACCGGTGAAGAGGTTGGGCGCGGCAGCGACGTACCCGAGGTTCGCGAACCGTCGCGCCACGTCACGGATGTGCTCGTCCGTGCCGAAGATTTCATGGATCACCACGACGGCCGGGCGCTTGCCATGCCCATCGGCCGGGAGCGCGAGATAACAGTCGATCGAACGGCTCGGACACTGCACCTGGACGGTTCGTTCGGAGAGCGTCATGGCAGGAACGGCGAAGGGCCATCACCCACGGTGCGGAGACCCATCGTAGCTATCACCTTCGCGATGGAGTTCGAGTCGAAATAAAAGGTTTAGTCACTAAATCAATCCCACTTCGACCTCGCCCACCTCGATCGGGATAGGTCCGGGCCGCGGGCCGCATCGCTAGCTAGCCTTAATCGTGCATCCTCTTCGAGAGACCGTAGTCCGGCACGGGCTCCGCCGGCCGTACGTGATGACGAGCAACGATGTCGTGATAGAAACCCGCGATCTCGGCTACGCCTACGCGGCCGGGCGCTTCGCGATCCGCCATCTCTCGCTGAGCCTGCACCGAGGCGAGATCCTCGGCCTGCTCGGACGCAACGGCGCGGGCAAGACCACCACCGTCCGGCTTCTCACCACGCTCCTTCCGCCGAGCGAAGGCACCGCAATCGTCCTCGGGCAGGACATTCGGGCGGCCGGACGAGCGCTCCGCGCGCGCCTTGGTGTGGTGCTACAGTCCGAGTCGCTCGACTTCGTTACCGTGGAGAAGAACCTGTCGCTGTACGCCTTCCTCTGGGGAGTTCCTCGGGAGATCGCCAAGACGCGGGCTGAGGAGATGATTGAACTTTTCGAGCTCGAGCACGCTCGTCGGCGAAAGCCGTGGGCCCTCTCGGGCGGCGAGCGGAGACGGTTCCAAGTCGCCCGCGAGCTGATGCACGACATGGAGATCCTCTTCCTGGACGAGCCGACCGTCGGGCTCGACGCGATTTCGCGACGACGCATTCTTGCCTACCTGAGACGGCGCGCGAAGGGAGGGCTCTCGATCGTGTTCACCACTCACATCATGCATGAGGCCGACATGCTCTGCGACCGGATCGCGGTAGTTCACAAGGGAAAGCTTCTCGCGCTCTCGACCGCCGACGAGCTCAAACACCAGCACGGCGGAGCGCGCGAGGTCACGATCATCTTCTCCACGCCGCTAACCTCGAATCTCCGCGCCGAGTTCGCCTCGGCCATCGGCCAGCACGGTGCCGTGCTGCTCGCTCCGGAACCCGGCTCCGACCCACTGCCCGGGCAGGTTTCGTTCCGAGCGGAGCGCGCGGAGGAGCTCCTGCCATGGGCCAGCCACTGGGCGCAGGCCCACGCTCTCGAGATCGAACGGATGGCCATCGAGGAGGCAACGCTCGAAGGCGCGTTCCTGGGAATGATTGGAGAAACCGAGGAAGGGGAGGCCCCGGAACCCGGAGGACCGACCTCGGCCGCCGGTGTTCTGACGCGAGTGTCGGGCGGCGGTCTCCCGTGAGCCTGCCACCGGTCCTTCGGCTCGTCGTCCGGAACTTCGCGTCAAATCTCGATCCGCTCACGATCGTCATCCGGTTCGGCCAGCCGGCGATCACGATCGCCGTCCTGGGGACGATGTTCAGCGGGATCGTCGCCAGCGCCCTGACGGACGGGTTGTCCTACACGGCGTTCCTCGTCCCGGGGATGGTAGCGTTCCAGATGATCACCGGCGGGGTCGTGTCGGGAAACCTGTTCTGGTTGGACCGACGTTGGAGCATGACCGAGCAGATCTTCTCCGGGCCGTTCCTGCGGGCCGAGTACCTCGGAGGTCTTGTCCTGACGACGCTTCTGTTCTCGCTGGTCGGCGTCGGGATCATGATGCTGGTGGGCCTACCGTTCATCGGTGTTTCCGCCCTCTCGGCCGTCGGGGTTCTCACGGTCCTTCTGACCGTAGGGCTCGGCAGCATCTTCTTCGCCGGCCTGTTGATCACGCTCGGCACTCGGTTGCGATCTGCGAACGCCTACTTCACGATCCAGTCGTTCCTGCAGCTCTTTGTCATATTCCTCTCGACGGTCTACTACCCGATCACGTCGACCACGCCGAAGGTGCTCGCGACGATCTTCTACTTCAACCCGCTCACCTACGCCGCGAACACCATCCGGGACGCGTTCAACGGCCGGTTCTGCGCGGCCGATCTCATCGGGATCGGAGTGCTGGGCACGTTGGCCGCCGTAGGCTTCGGTGCGGCGATCTGGGGCTTCCGGACGATGGACCTAGGTCCTATCCAGTAGGCAAACCAGCGGATCCCCGCAGGGCCGCCGCGCTCGCCCGAATCGCGTGAGAACTCCTCTCCCGGGGTCCGCTCAGTAGAAGGCGTCGTGGACCGCGAGCAGGTAGACGAACAGCACGGCCGAAACGATCGCCGGCACGTTCTCGATCGACGTGATTCCCTCGCCGTGATAGAGCGGGAGCCCTACGAACCAGATCACCGCCACTCCCTCCGCCATGAGCGCGAGCACGAAGGCCCAGAGCTCCTGATCCCAGAGCCCGAACGCCACCGCGAGAGTGACCGCACCGATGATGAGCGGGATCAGCCCGGAGAGGAATCCGGAGCCGAACGCGGCCGCGGAGCCGGACATCGCGACGTGGAACAGGGTGGTGCCGATCACGAAGAGTCCCCCCACCAAGACCGCGATCCCAAAGATGCCGATGAGGACGGCCAGTACCGCGACGCCCAACGGAAGTCGTTTGGGTCCTTCCATGTTCTTCTTCCGCACCCGTTACGACCGGTTCGACTCGATGCGTTCTTCGGCACGCCGGCCCGTTCGGGCCGCTTCGACCGGCTCTCCATGAGCGGGCCGGAGGGAATACTCCTCGTCCCGCATCGCCATCCTCGGGTTGGAATACGTGTGCTCGGGAGGGAGAGAGTCCCATCGGCGCGCGCGATGGGGCGGCTCAGGGCGCGGGTTCGAAAAGCAGCGAGATCGAGTTCACGCAGTGTCGGGTGTTCTTCGGCGTAAACCCTTCCCCGAGGAATACATGGCCCAGGTGCCCATCGCAGCGAGCGCACCGGATCTCGACCCGTTCCCCGTCCGGGTCCAAAAGGCGACGCACCGCGCTGGGAATCTCGTCGTCGAAGCTGGGCCAGCCGCAGTGCGCGTCGAACTTGTCGGCCGAGCGGTACAGCCGCGCGCCGCATCGCTTGCAGACGTAGGTGCCGGGCGCGGAGTGATGCTCGTACTCTCCCGAGAACGGTGGCTCGGTGCCCCGGCGCACGATCACCGCCTCCTCAGCGCGGGTCAGCTTGCGGTACGCGCCCTTCGCATCGGCTGCCATCGCCCTACGAGGGACGCAGGCACGCTTATGGTACGCCGGGGGCCGACGACCGTTGGATCCGGCCCGGGCGCGAGCGTCGGGTGATTCCGTAGATTCCCACACCGGCGAGGGCGAGGCCGGCAAAGAACAGCAGAGTCGGAGTCTCGAGCACGACGAGCACTGCCCCTCCCACGAGGATCGCGATCGAGAGCGAGAGCGGCCACCGGGGGCGAGGGCGAGCCGCTGCCTTCGGCAGCGGCTTCCCTTGGGTTGAGCTCATGCAGAGGGGCTCTCGGCTCGACGGCCCCTTAGGGGATCGTGATGTTGCCACCACCGCCGAGCTGCACGGGTCCCTGCAGGAACTGGATCAGGCTGCCCGTGTGAATCCACGTCGGCACCGCGGCCAGCGCGGCCTGGATGCTCGCGGTGAGCGGCCCGATCCCGACCGTTGCCGCGACCGCCGCTCCGGCCGCGATCGCGCTGACCGCGGCCAAGATCGGGGCGACCATGCTCATCGGGGCCACCGTTGCGGAGACGCTCGCTCCTGCCACGGCCGAAGCGCCAGCTCCGGCGCTCGCGCCCGCACTCAGGGAGGCAGGACTCGCGGGCGGGGGTGGGGCGCCGGTCGAGGACGGCGGCGAGGCGGAATTGCCCAAGGTGCCGCTCGCACTCGCCGATATCGACCCGGCCGAGGTACCGGTTGCGGTCGTCGGAGCAGGCCCGCTCGCATTCGCGGTGCTCGCCATCGATCCGCTTGCGTTCGCCGAAAGGCTGGCTGCGTTCGTTGGGGCGGCCGCTGGGGCCGCCGATGGGGGTGTCGATGCGGTCATGTTCCGGGTCCTGGAGGGGACCGGGCGGTTGATATCGATGCGTCCAGCTGACGGGGCGGGCGGTTGGACCTCGTTAAAGTCCGATCGATTCCCGCCGGGGTCGCCTTAGGTGGGCGGCGTCGGGGGGGTGGGCGGTGCGGGGGGGAA
>JAJYUO010000011.1:0-5228 GCA_021792485.1 Thermoplasmata archaeon | reverse complement strand
GGGGTCTGCTTTGGGCGTGCGGTCCGGGGGCGCGGGCGGGCAGGGGCGCACACGGGGCAGTGGAGGGGGTCGGATCCGGCTCGGGCGTGACCGATCGAGGCGGGCGGCGCATGAGGATGACCACGGCCACGATCACGATGATCAGGAGAGCGACCGCGATCACCGCATAGACGTAGAGGGGCGGGAACGGCGGGGGTGGCGCCACGGTGAACGTCTCGTGGACGGTCGGCGCCCCGCTCGCGACGATCGTGCCCGATCCCCGCGACGCGACATACCCGGGCGCTTGGATGTGGAAGTGGTAGGTCCCGTAGGGCTCGGTGATGGAGAGGGATGTTTTGTTGGTCGAGTAGGAGACCCCTCCGATGGTGACGGTCCAACTCGTTCCGGCGGGCAGGCCGGCCATGCGGAACGTGATGATCGGCCCGTAGGGAGCGTAGTCCCCTTTCACCGCGATCCCGTTCTCGTAGGCGCCGACGATGGGCGGTGCGGTCCCGCATGCGCCCCCCGGTACCTGAAGACTCCCACACCCGAGGGGATAGATGTTCGACCAATCGCTGTAAAAGAAGCGGGCAACGTACGGCAGCGTCGTGCGGTTGTTCGGGCTGACCGCGGTGCTCGTCCCATAATTCCAGAAGTAATTCCCCCCCTGGGTCGCGATGCTCGGCCCGAGGATATTTCCGCTGAGGCGTACGCCGTTGATCGTGTAGGAGACCGAGGAGGCGGGCTGAGGCGTGACGTTCCACGTGTTGCCGATGACGTTCGCGGCAACATTGTAGTACCATCCGCTCCCCGTAGCGTTGTTCGCACAGCCCCCGAGCGACTGCGGAAGGCAGTCGGCGACGTTCGGCCAGTTGTACGGGAGGAGGACGACCGGGTTGTCGACGCTGAAGTTGTTGTTGTAGATGAGGTCCCCGTGATCGGCCTCTCCGATGCCGGCGTAGGTCTCGCCCGGGAGCGGCACCCCGGCGGGGTTTTCGAACGTGTTGCCCCAGACGACGTTTCCCGAACCGCCGTAGAGAACGAGTTCGTCCGGAGGGACCGTCTCTCCTGGGTAGAGGGTCGGCGTCCCGACGAACGTGTTCGACATGATCAGGTCCCTCGTGGAGTTCCAGACGTACACGTCGGCTTGCGGGGCCGGATTCTGCGACGAAGGGACCGTCATGTAGAACGAGATCTCGAACCAGGCCGGCCACCCCTGAATGTCCGAATCGTTGGACAAGGTTACGTGGGACGTCTCGAAGAGCTCGATCCCGATGTCGAGGCTGGGACTTCCCGATGGGCAGGCGCCCGGGGTACAGACGGAGAAGGCCGGGAGGTCGTTGAGATCGACGTACGCGCTGGTGTGGGAGAACAAGACGCCGGTGAACGACGCGAAAAGGTAGTCGTTCCAACTCTGGAAGAGCGGGCTCAGGACGCCCGCGACCATGCCGTCGTAGCCCGTGGTGGGGTTGTTAAAGGCCCGATAGGGATTCTCGACCGTCCCGTTCCCCGACGTCGATATCCCGGCGAGCTGGGCGTTGCCGAACGCCCATAAGGGGGTATAGACCCCCATCCGGTCGTTGTAGGATAGCGTCACCGCGAGCCGGGCGGAGCCCGACGCCGGGACGATGAGCGTCGTGTTCATCGGCGTATAGTCGGCGAGGAGAACGCTCACGTTGTATGTTCCGGGCATGAGGTACCACGTGCCCACGTCCGGAGCCCACTGGTAGCCTTCGTCGGCGAACGCCCGATTCTCGAAGAAGACGAAGACGTACGGAGTCGACCCGCCCGGATCCGGGGAACCTGCCACGGCGATCGCGTTGGTCACGGGAACCGATCCCGGGGTGACTCCCCCAATCCCGGTGTAGTTCCACAGCCCGTGCAGAATCGCCGGGCCGCCGGTGAGATAGGCGGTGGTACCGGCATAGTTCACGGCGACCCCGATCGCCTGCTCACCGGTTTGGCTGCCGAAGTTGACCGCCGCGGGTACATTCGCATACGTGTAGTTGGTCGGGGTGCAGTAGGGTTGCTGCGTACAGTACTGAAGCCGCATCGTGGCGTTCGCTCCGAGGACCAGTTGGTTCGCCCCGTCGTCGGCTCCCAGGAACGCATCGAACTCGTAACCCTCGGTCACGATATGCGTCTGGGTCGCGCTGGCCTGGAACTGCGGCGGTGCCACGGCGATCCGCGGGCCCGAAAGAGGTTGGGAGGCGAAGACGAGGTAATCGTAGTTGCCGTTCGATATCGTGATCGTGGGCGAGTGGATGCTGTAGTTGAACCAGAGGACCTGGTCGCCCGCATCGTTGACCGAGGTGTTCAGGTACAGCGTCACGGTGAATGGCGGGGGCACGTAGTAGTACGGAGAGTAGGCGACCCACACGCCGGTGTAGTTCCCGCCGTTCGGAGACCAGCCGACGAGCGACGAGTTGTACATCGACGAGCCGCCGCTCGTGAAGTTCCACGTATCGTCGACGAAGTACATCGTGTCGTTGAACGTGTCGTAGGAGAGGACGTTCTGGGTCCAGAACGCGTAGCTGCCGGTGCCGTTGCCGGCACACGGGGTCGCCGGGCACTCCTGACCGAAGATCGTCACGTTCGGGAGCACGAGGTTCTCTTGAGCCCCCCACAGCGAGGGGGTTCCGCTGCTCGGGTAGAAATTCGCCGAGGAGTTGACCGTCAGCGTCGCCGCCACGCTATTGGAGTTCAGGACCCGGTCGATCGGTGAGGAGCCGTTGGCCCATATCTGACCGTCGTAGGCAACGCCGGGCGAGGACGTCTGGGATCCGGCCTGGTGGACCCCCGTCGCATCGCACTCGGAGCTCAACACGCTGCCAGCCATCGGGATCCCGCCAACGGTCTGATCGGCCACGGGTCCCGCGTAGGGCAGTAGGGCCGAAGCGTCGGGGAGATGGCTCGAACGGAACCCCGCCGCAAGCGAATCGACGTGAGCGACAAACGAGGCGTAGGCGGGATCCGAGCGGGTGGTCCGGAGCGAGGAACAAAACGCCGGCAGGGGGGCCGGAGCGGCTCCGCTGGCCGACACGCGAAGCGGCGCCGGATTGACGCCCGACGACGTCGACGTGACGGTCGATGCCGGGCTCGATGCGGAGCTCGGAAGGGCGGAAGCGAGAACGATCCCTCCCGCGACGCTGAGGACCATCAGCGCCGCCACGGCGATCGCGAGGGGAACTCTCCAGGACACACCGCCGTACTGAGGGCGCTACACATCAACCTATCCGGCGTGGCTCATCCGGAGGAACCCCGGCGTGGCTCGGTGCCGCCGCTCCCGCATCTATCGGGGTCGCTCGTCGCGCGAGTTCTGGCGTTCGGCGCCCCAGTTCATGAGGAGGATCAGGCCGCTGACGAGGAGCGAGATGAAGCACAGCAGCCCGACGGCCAGGAGCGCGAGCGAGGCGTAGAGGGCTACGGACGTGAGGGCAAAGTCCCCCGAGGGTAACGGATACCGGCCGTACAGGACGGCGACAACGACCAACCCGATCAAGGAGGAGATCGCGACCGCGATCAGTCGGCGCATGTGAACTTCCCGGGTCGGTCACGAACGCACGCGCTCATAGGGGGGAGGGGACCTCTGACTCAACGGCCGGCCCGAGCGCCCGGGCGGTAAGATACGCCCGCGTCTTGGCGCGGTGACATTGCGTGCAGAGCGTCTGCAGGTTCGTGTACTCGAGGGCGGCTCCCCCGCGCGCGATCTCGACGATGTGGTCGACCTCGAGCTCCTTGGATCGGAACCGCCGACGACAGCCGGCGCAGGTGTAGCGGTCCCTACGCTTCACGTAGATCCGCGCCGCGTCCCAGAAGTAATGGCCGTGGAACTTCCACCGACAATTCCGCGAGCAGTACGGAGATCGGGAACTGGGCAGGGGGTGCGAGCACTCCACGCACCGGCGTGCCCGTCGGGCTTCGGTCCGACGACGAGCCCCATCTTCGAGCCATGCTGCCGACAGGCTCAATAGACGGCCTCCAGGCCCGACCGCAACGCCCGAGGTAGGCCGGGATCGCTCGGGCGCCACGGGGGAGGTCGGTGCGCCCTACGCCCATGAACGTTCCGCTCCAGCGGCTCCCCCTTCCCGGCCGGCGCTAAGAAGGAGAGAATCTCCCTCTCCTCCGCGGGGGAAGCCGGTGACGACCAACATCGTGGGTCTCGTGGTGTTCGTCGCGATCTTCGGCGCCATCCTCCTGCGCCAGATCGTGGGCCGTGGTCCCCCCGTGTGGGCGATCCTAGGTATCGGGGCCGTTGTGACCGTCGCGACGCTCGTGCTCACCCCTCTGGGCGCTGTCTCGGCCCTCCTGGCGGGAGTTCCGGTTCTCGCCTTCCTGGCTGCCCTCTTCGTCTTCGCGGGCGCGCTCGAGCGCTCCGGAGCCCTCGATCATCTCGCCCGGTGGATGCTGCACGCCGCGCGAACCCCGGAAGACCTGCCTTGGTTCGTCTTTGTGGGATTCGGGATCCTGTCCGCGTTCATCGTCAACGACGCACTGATCCTCATCGCGATCCCGATCATGTTCTCGATCTCGAGGAGGATCGACGCCGACCCGAAACCCTTGCTCTTGACCGCGGCCTTCGCGGTGACGGTCGGAAGCACGCTCACGCCGCTCGGGAACCCTCAGAACCTGCTCATCTCGATCTCGAGCGGGCTCTCCACCCCCCTTCTCACGTTCCTGCGCTATCTGTTGCTACCTGTCGGAGCCGGCCTTTTGCTCGGAGGATTGTACCTTCGCTGGGTCTTCCGCACGAGCCTCCGCCCAGCGAAAGCCGCGCTCGAACGCGTTCGGGGACCGCCGTTGGCGCTGCTGCCCCGGGACGGCTGGGGGCGCCGCCTCGTTCGCCATCCGGTCCTTGCGCTCTTCCCGGCGATCATCGCCGTCTTGCTGGGTCTCGGTTTCTCGACACTGTTTTTGGGAACTCCCAGCATCGCCGACTGGATCCCTGCGGTCGCCGGAGCCCTCCTCCTGCTGGCGATCTCTCCGGGCCGGGCGGAGGTCGTCCGGTCGATCGACCTGAGGATCCTGACGCTCTTCGCGGGGCTCTTCGTCGTCGTCGCGGGAGCGCTCTCGGCCGGCGTCATCGCGCTGGTGGAGGCGGGGTTGCCGGCGATCGGACCCTCGCACGCGGCCTACGGGATCCTTGGCATCACCGGGACGAGCGTGGTCGGAGCCCAGCTCTTCAGCAACGTTCCTTGGGTCGCCCTTCAGGTCCCGGTTCTCACCAATCTGGGCTATGGCGGATCGAC
>JAJYUO010000162.1 GCA_021792485.1 Thermoplasmata archaeon | reverse complement strand
CGTGACGACGCGCTCCATCGAGGGGTCGCTCGACAGGTTGAGGAAGACGACCGCGCGCTCCAGGGCCCCGGTCGACTCGAACTCGCGCAAGAAATAGTTCGCCTCCTCGCTCGTGATTCCCATCGCGGCGAAGACGACCGCGAAGCTCTCGGAGGAGTTCCGCAGCTTCGCCTGGCGAACGATCTGGGCCGCGATCTGGTTGTGCGGAAGGCCCGCGCCCGAGAAGATCGGGAGTTTCTGGCCGCGCACGAGCGTATTGTTGACGTCGATGGTGGAGATGCCGGTCTGGATGAACTCGCTCGGCTCCTCGCGCGAGTACGGGTTCATCGCGTTCCCGACGATCTCGTAGCGGTGCTCGCTGACGATCTTGGGTCCGCCGTCGCGCGGTTCCCCGAGCCCGTTGAAGACGCGGCCGAGCAGTTCGTCCGATACCGCGAGCCGGGCGACCTCGCCGAGGAACTTGACGCTCGTCTGCTCGACGTTCATGCCCATCGTGGGGCCGAAGACCTGGACGATCGCGAGCCCCTTGCGCGAGTCCAGCACCTGGCCCTGACGCCGCTCGCCGCCGGGGACCTCGATCTCGACGATCTCCCCGTAGGCGGCGTTCGTGACGTCACGCACGAAGAGAAGGGGGCCGGTGACCCGGTCGACGGTGCGGTAATCGACGGGGATGCGGGGAGCCTTCGCGCTCGCCATCGTCAGGCACCTCCCGCGGCGGCGAGCTGCCCGACCGCCTGCGCCATCTCAGTCTCCAGGGCGTCGAACTGGCTCTGCGCCTCGCCCTCGGGTATCCACTTCATCCGCGAGAGCTTCGTGCGGACCGGCAGCGCCTGGAGCTGGGCGACGGTCGCCCCCTTCGCGATCGCCTCCTGCTCGCGGTCGCCGAAGGAGAGGATCGCGCGCAGCATCCGGAACTGCTTCTTGATCGAGGTGTACGTGTCGACGTCATCGAAAGCGCTCTGCTGGAGGTAATCCTCCCGGATCATCCGCGCGACGTCCAGCGTCCCCTTCTCGCGCTCCGGGAGCGCGTCGACGCCGACGAGCTGGACGATCTCCTGCAGTTCCGACTCCTTCTGGAGGACCTCGAGGGCCCGTTGGCGCAACCCCACGAACTCGGGGGAGAGTTCGGCGCGGTACCACGGCTCGAGGTCGCCGATGTAGAGCGAGTAGCTCTGGAGCCAGTTGATCGAGGGGAAGTGACGCCGGGAAGCGAGGGCCGCGTCCAGCGCCCAGAAGACGCGGGTGACGCGGAGCGTGTTCTGGCTGACCGGCTCGGAGAAGTCCCCGCCCGGCGGGCTCACGGCGCCGACGACGGTGACCGAGCCGGTCCGCTGATCCGGCGAGAGCGTCACCACACGTCCCGCGCGTTCGTAGAACTCGGCGACGCGACGGCCGAGATAGGCGGGGTACCCTTCCTCCCCGGGCATCTCCTCGAGGCGGCCGGAGATCTCCCGCATCGCCTCCGCCCATCGGCTCGTGGAGTCGGCCATCAGCGCGACGTCGTAGCCCATGTCGCGGTAGTACTCCGCGATCGTGATCCCGGTGTAGACGCTCGCCTCGCGGGCCGCGACCGGCATGTTCGAGGTATTCGCGATCAGGATCGTCCGCTCCATCAACGGGCGCTTCGTCTTCGGATCGGTGAGGTTCGGGAAGGTGGCGAGCACCTCGGTCATCTCGTTGCCACGCTCGCCGCATCCGACGTACACCACGACGTCGGAGTCCGCCCACCGGGCGAGCTGCTGCTGCGTGACGGTGTTGTGGAGGAGCATGCCGCCGGCCCCTCCGACGAAGTTGCTGCCGTACTCCGGCACCGAGAGATCGTAGACGTCGTACGGTCCGGCGCGCTCGACCGTCGCCTCCACGACCTCGTCGCAGAACAGGCCATCGAGGAGGCTGCGGGAACGATCGGATCCGAAATCGCCCGGACGCGGAGTCGTCCCGTCATACCGGTCGGGACCGGCCCGCGCGGGCGGTGCCGCGCCCCGCGGCCGTACGCCTTCCGCCGCGCGATCCCCGGGCTCCATCCGGGCCGTCGGAACGATCGGGACGGCTCTCGAGGCATACGCTTCCGGCGGTTCGATCGCCGAGAGGGCGACCGATCCTAGGGCGGTGAACGCGGGTCGATCGGCGGCCAAGCGGGCCAGGTCTCGGATCGCCCCGACCTCGGGCGTGCGCGATGTCGCCAGGGCATCTGCGAGCCGTTGAACGCCGGCGAGGCCACGGACCAGAACGCGGTAGGGGCCGCACGCGTCGGTCGCCCGTCGGTCGAGCGTCGCGCCGATCCCGAATCGGGCGAGCGCGTACGCGAGCTCCGTGCGGAGCCGAGCGCTGGCGGCGCGCAGTTCGACCTCGCCGTCACGGACGCTTCCGCTCCCGAGATAGTAGCCGAGGAGAAACGACGCGAGGAGATCGGTGTCGCCGCCGAGGACCGACGGCGGGATCCGTTTCTCCGCCGGCGATGCCCCGGCCCCGAGCTGGACGAGCACCCCGACCAGCGGAGCGCTGCGGAAGACGGCATGCGCGACGTGGTCGTCCGAGCGCTCGAGGTTCCCTTCGAGTCCGAAGATCGTTCGGCCGAGCGCGAGGAACCTCTCGCAAAGAATCCGATCCGGGCCGGCGAACCCCACCGTCTCGGTTCCCCGGTGGAACCCGTGGGCGGCGTAGAGGCCCAAGAACTCCGCGAGCTCGCCGGTCATGGCGCGGGGCAGTCGGACGGGGACCCCTGTCCGCGGTAGCTCGTCCGGGCGAAGGTCCCATCGCGGGCGGCGGGCAGGTTCGGGAATCTCCCGTACCGACGCGACGTAGTCGCCCGGCGCGATCTCCGAGGCGGGGACCTCGCGCAGCGTGCCGTCCGGGCGGAACGCGAACAGTCGGTGGACGGGGGTCACCCGCACGACGCGGCCGCTGCGCGTGCGGATCCGGACGAGCGAATCGCTCTTTCCCTTGTAGAAAGTCCGGCTTTCGCTCGGTACGAGCCGATCGCCGACGAACGAGTAGAGGGGGATCGGTTCCCTCGCGCGGATCCATTCCTCGGACCCTTCGGCGGAAACCTCCCCGTCCGCCCTCGCGCGGTCGTAG
>JAJYUO010000010.1 GCA_021792485.1 Thermoplasmata archaeon | reverse complement strand
CGGGCCCGCCTTTCGAACCGCTGACCTTTCGGTTAACAGCCGATCGCTCTACCACTGAGCTACGGCGGCACCGAGGGCGCGGAGCCGGCATCCCACTAATAGCCTTTCCGGCGCGGAGGAGTTCGGGCGCGGTGTTCGGTGGCCCGCGACTTGAGCTGCTGGATCTGGGCGCTCATCTTCTCCAGGTGCCGGTCGAGAGAGGCCCAGTACTCCGCCGCGGCATCCGTCACGATCGCGCCATCGGCCGACGGTTGGATGACGCCTTCGCGTTCCAACAGGTGGAGCGAGTAGCGGACCTTGTGGATCGGGAGGTGCATCGCCTCGCTGAGCCGGATGATCCCCATCGGGGGATTGTTCGCGAGCCGCTCCAGCAAGTCGACGTTCCGGGACAGGAGTTCGAGTTCGTTCGCGATGCGCTCGGCGAGCCGAGTCCCGTCGGCGGTCGAAGGACCTTCGGTGGAATCCTCGGCTGGCGGTTGTGCATCGCCCATAGCTCCGCCCGCACCGATAGTCGAGTCCGGTTACATCAAGGTTCGGTAGAACGGTTCTGTCGCGAATTCGGTCAATGGAGACCCGCCTCGCGTCCCCTACGACGCGGCGGGAAGGCGCGAACCGGTCTGGGACGCCCGAGAACCAGGGCCGGGCGCGGACGGGAGAGTCGCGGTCGATCCTCCGCGCGACCGCCGGCTCCGGACCGCGGTCTCACCGCGCCAAGGAACGGGAGACGGCGGCCGGATCGCCTACCGACCGGGGGATGGCGACGAGGTCGCGCGGCAACTTGCCGACATTCGCTCGAGGGCCCCCCGAAGCCTTACGAGACCGACTCGGTCTCCGAGGGTCGTGTCCATCGCGCAGGATCCGACGCCGCCTCCGAGCCCGGACCGACCGACCTGGGTCGGCCCGACCGCAGCCCGCCGCGGCACTTGGCTACTGCTCGCGACCCGGGTCCTCCGGGGATTGGCGGCGGGCCTGATCACGATCGGGTTCCCGTACCTTGTCCTCAGCGAGCTCCACGCCGGTGCGCTCCTGCTCGGGGCGATCTACGCCGGCGGCGCGCTATCGACGGCGCTGCTCGCCTATGCGTTCGGTCGGTTCGCAAGCCGGTCGGCGATGCGCACGGCCTACCTCGCAAGCCTTGCGCTGTTGCCGATCGCCTGCTTCGTCCTGCTCCTTCCCCCCAGCCTACCGTTCGCGGCGATCGCGAGCCTGCTGGGAGGGTTCAGCGCAACGGGTTCCCTCGCGAGCGGAGGAGTCGGTGGAATCGAGATGCCGATCCAGACGGCGATCCTGAGCGACCTCACCTCCCCTCTGACGCGGACCTGGTGGTTCAGCCTGTTCACGTTCACCGTCGGGATCTCGGCCGCTCTCGGCGCCCTCGCCGCCGGCGTCGGCACCCTCGAGCAACTGTTCGTGGCGGCGCTCGTACTGAGCGCATCGTCGGTCGCGGTCGCCCTGGCGGTCCCGGTGCGGTCGATCGTTCGCGGACGGCATCCATCGGCGCGCAGTCGGGGCGTCATCCGCCGGTTCGCCACGACCGGCCTCCTGAACGGCTTCTCCGCCGGGCTCCTGACCCCCTTCCTGATCCCGTTCTTCGTTCTCTACTTCGGCATCGCGCGCCCCGAGATGGCGGTCTACACGACCGCGGCGAGCCTGCTCGGTACCTTCTCGGTGCTGGTCGCTCCATTCCTCGAGGCGCGGTGGGGGTGGGTCCTATCGATCGTCGGGACCCGGGGAGCCGCGGCGGCGCTCGCGGTCCTGATGCCGTTCGTCTCGCTCGTTCCCGCGCTCGCGATGTACATCGCCCTGCCGTCGTTGCGCGTCGCGGCGTTGCCGGCGCAGCAGTCGGCGCTGGTCGGCCGCCTGCCGTACTCCGACCGGTCGGAGGGGGCGGCGACGAACCAGGCGGCCCGGCTCGGGGCGGCGAGCGCGGCGACCGCCTTCGGAGGGTTCGCGCTCGAGGACGTCGCGGTCTCGGTGCCGTTCCTTGGATATGCGCTCACCCTCTCGCTCAACGCCTACCTCTACGTCCGCTTCTTCGGTTGGCACGGGGAGCGGATCCCTACCATGGACGAGACCTCACCGACCACCGATGCGGGATAGCGATCGACGACGCCCCCGCTCGCTCTCCTTATCTTCGGCACGGAGGTCGCCGCCATCTAGTCATGGCCCCGGTCGGCTCGTCTCAGAGAAAGCTGCCCTCGTTGATGCGCGTCACCCTTCGGCGCGGCGCCGTTGCCGGGCGATTCTACTTGGTGATCGGCGTGGTCGTTTCGCTCATCCTCGCGATCGTTCTATTGAGGACGGCGCACGCGACCACGGAGTTCGCGTCGGTGTTCCCTCTGGAGATTCCCTTGTTCGCCTCCCTGGGGGCGATGGGCGGATTGCTGCTCTTCGTGAACGACCGGTCGAAGGGCGTGCTCGAGTACTTCATCTCCTACGGAGTCCGGCCACAGACCCTCTACGTCAACAGCCTCCTCGTGACGGTATCCCTCTCCAGCATCGTACTGGGCAGCGCGCTCGCGGTCGGGCTGGCGGCGTACATCGCCACGGGAAACCCCCTCACGAGCGGGCTGGAGAACTCCCTGTTGGGCTACACGATCCCCATGACCTACGCGAGTGCCCTCTTCGCCTCGATCTGCGGGATCATCTGGTCCGCGCTGTCGACCCCCCGGACCGGAGTGAACTCCCCCGTAGGGTTGGCGCCGGTACTGGGAATCGCGCCTCCCATCCTCGTCCTGGTCGTGGCCGAAGCGGTCGATAAGGCGGCCTACTACGACGTGACCGTCGGCGCCTCCCTCGGCTTCCTCGCGCTCGTCGTTCTCCTCCTGGTCGCCTCCAGCCGCCTCATGGATCGAGAACGGTACCTCTCGCCGATGTGAAGGTCGCACGATGCCGACAGCTCTTCGCATGGGCACCCCCGGCTCCTCCGCCGCCGTCGTGGCGTGCCGCGAGCTCAGCGCGGGGTATCGAGGGACGCCGGTCCTCGAGGAGATCTCGTTCGAGATCCGGGAGCCGGCGATCTACGTCGTCCTCGGCCCCAACGGTGCCGGAAAGACCACCCTCTTTCGGACCCTGGCCGGGATCCTGAACCCCTATCACGGGGCGGTCACGATCGACGGCCGGTCCATCGAGGAACAAGCGACGAAGGATCGTCTCCACTTCCTCTCGCACATTGACGGGCTGCCGGACGGGCTTCGGGTCGTTGAAGCGCTCCGGCTCTACGGCACGGTGGAAGGGGCGGACGAAGAGGATGTGGAACGCGTTCTCGGTCTTTTGGAGATCGAGCCCCTCCGAAGGAGGTTCGTCTCGGAGCTGAGTGCCGGGCAAAAGAAGCGCGTGGCGATCGCCCGAATCTTCCTCCGCGAGCGGGACGTCTATCTGTTGGACGAGCCCACCGCGAACCTAGATCCGAAGGTCGCCGGCGAGATCCGGGATCTCATCCTCCGCCGGAGCCGAGATCGGATCGTCCTCTACTCCTCGCACAACCTGTTCGAGGCGCGCGAGATCGGGACGTACGTCCTCGCGCTCAACTCCGGACGGCTGACGCTCTTCCGCCGGATCTCGGAGATGACGCCGGCGAAGTACGTCGTGGGCATCCGGGTCGTCGCGGGGGAGGAGAATCTTCCGTCCTCGATCAAGAAGGGCGACTACTTCCTCTACGAGCTCCCCGGACCGGAAGCCGTGGCCGGGCTCCTGAAGGAGCTCGAGGGGAAGGGCGTCCAGGTCCGCGAGGTCAAGGAGATGGGCAACCCCCTCGAGGACCTGTTTGCCACGTGACGCCCGGATTCCATGGCCCTCTCGGCACGGAATGAGGGAGCTCGGTCTTTCGGGAACGAGCGGTCCGCGAGGAAGGCTCCCTGCTTCACGGCACAGGTTCGATCGGGCCGGCAACGAACTCGACTCCAGTACTCCGCCACGTACCGACAGGGATTCTTGCCTGAACTGAGCCCGTCTCTCGTCTTCGCCGAGGTCATCTCCGTCGCGAACGGCGAGATCGGGCGGGGGCGCCGAGTTCGATGCAGATCCCATTCGGGTCGGATACATCGACCATCTTCCAGCCGGGGGTCAGATAGGGACCTCCCAGGCGCTTCGCACCGGCCTCTTCCAGTACCTTCACCGCCTCGTCCAAGTCGTCGACCCGAAAGCAGAGGTGGTCCATCTCCACCCCGCGCTTCCACGGCGTGTACAGGGGACTCTTCGAGGAGTACCAGTTCAGTTCGAGTAGCTGGTGGGTGTCGGAGCTCTCGAGCTGAGCCCACTCCCCTTGGATCGACTTGTTCTTCGCCCTCCCGCGGAGCTTCATTCCGAGGGTCTCGGTATAGAAACGGACCGACTGGTCCATGTCCTTGACGCGAATCCCGGTGTAGACCATCTGGCCCTTCATCGAGGTGGCCTGAGACGATTCTCGGACAAGACCCTTCGGGCCGGTCGAAGGCACCGCCTCCTCCTCGCGGTGATTCCACTGGACTTCGAGGTTGAACGGGGAGACTCCGCGACGCGAGGTTGTGCAGACCAAACGCCACGGAGCCGGGCTTGCGCCCAGGGGAAGAGACCAGGCCGAACGGAAATACTCACGCCCGCGGGGGCGGCGAAGGCCACCCCGCCTCCTGACCGATCGGGAGGCGCGCCGCAGAACCCTTGCCTGGTTCCTCCCCTTCCTCACGGCCAGTCTCCCGAAGAGACGGTTCTCCCCGCCGCTCCTTCACCGAGTGGCCGACCTGGTCCTCCGGGCCGCGAGCCGGCACTCCTCGGTCGCGCGGGCCCGCGCCCACTCCAAGAGAGGCCCTTCCGAACGGCACGCCCAGCGCGTCCTCGAGCAACTCGTCCGTCGTAAGACCCAGCGCGCCCTCACGCTGGCCCTGCGCGAACAGGCGCGTCCCTACATCCCACCCCATTCCGTCGATGTCGCCGTCGACTTCCGCGAGACACCGTACTACGGCCAAGCGATCGACCCGAGGCACCCCCAGTTCGTGAAAACGAAGGAGGAGCGGGGCACGCACCGCGCCTATCGGTACGTCACCCTCGACCTCGTCCATCGCGGCTTCCGCTTCACGGTCGCCGCCCACTACCTCGACCACCGCGGGAGACTGCTCCATGCACTTCGAGATGTACTCCACGACGCCGAGAAGACCGGCGTCCAGATCGGCCGCCTCTACCTCGACCGGGAGTTCTACACCTACGAGGTCCTCTCGTCGTTGAGCGCGCAGGGACGGACCGTCATCGTTCCCCTGCGACTTGGCTCCCGCCAGCGGAAGAAGTGGGAGCACGGCCAGAGGTCGTACGTCACTGAACACTCGCTGAAGGACTCGAAGGGGAGAGGACCTCCCCTTCCCCTTCGGATCCATGTCGTGGTGCGCTACCAGGCCGGGAAGAAGTTCGGCAAGCATGGGTGTCAGTATCTCATCTACGCCGTGCTCGGCCACCTGTCGCTGAACGCTCGGCACGCCGTGCCCCTCCGCCAGACCCACGAGCTCTACCGTCGGAGGTTCGGGATCGAGAGCTCCGACCGGATCGCCCACCTCGCATTGCCCCGAACCTGTGCCCGGAGCGTCGCATGGCGCCTTCTCTACCTCGGGGTGGCGCTGATGCTCGAGAACGAGTGGACGATCCTACGGCTGCTCTACACGAGTGAGGGGCGGCAAGGGCCCGGAGGGCTGACGCTCCGCGAGGAACTGCTGCGGTTCGAGGATCTCCTCGAACTCCTCTTCTTCGGCGCGAGCCGGGTTCTCGGAACCGGTCGAGAGGCGGGCAATCGTAAGCCGCCTCCGCTGCGGCTCAGGCGATGGGGAATGGTACTACAGTGAGCTCACTGGACATCGACAAGCAATGTCGGAGTACTGGACTCGACGATGAACCTGACGCATGCCTATTTCCGCCGCCGGGCTCTCCCGCCCATATGACGGACCGAAGCCGCCCACCGCCCCGCCGCCGGCCCGCGCCTCGCCGGAAGCGAAGCGCGGGTGCCGTCGCGGCGTGGGAGGCCCACACCCGCGCCGAATTCACGGCCCACGACGTGGACGCGACGATGCGCACCATGAGCCGTCGACCCCACAACATCCATCTTCCGACGCTGGCCGGAGGAGCGAATCGGGCGGAGATCCGACGGTTCTACGCGCGCCACTTCATCCCCGATCTCCCCGGCGACATCCGGCTCGATCTGCTCTCCCGCACCGTCTCCGAGGACCGGGTCGTCGATGAGTTCATACTCGAGTTCACCCACGACCGCGTCATGGACTTCATCTTCCCGGGGATCCCGGCCACCTTTCGCAAAGTATCGCTGCCCACGGTGGCGATCGTGGGCCTTCGGGGAGGCCGGGTCGACTACGAGCACATCTACTGGGACCAGGCGTCGGCGCTCCGCCAGATCGGCCTCCTGGACGCTCGCGCCCTCCCCGTCGTGGGGGCCGAGGCCTCGGATCGGCTGCGCCGGCTCCTCCGTCGCCGCGTGCGTGCTCCAAGACGACCCCGACGGACCCGCGGTCGTCGCTGAGGGACTCGAAGTCCCGGGGCCCCTCCATCGACAAGCGGAACCGAGCCGGTGGACGGTCGGAACCCTACGGGCCCGGCACCTGGGGCATCCCTTCCGCGGAGCCCGAACGGTTGGGGGCGCGGTGGAGGCGGTAGAACAGGATCGGGCCGATGATGGTGGTGGCGATCGCCATCACGATGATCGCGCTCGCGTAGCTGTTCGAGATAACGCCGGCGCCTACGGAGGTGGTCGCCGCGATGGCGATCACGACTCCGGCCTCGCCGCGCGATGTCAGCGCCGTTCCGAGGGTCAGCGCCCGATGACGGCCCATCGAACGGGTGTGCACGAGGCCGGCGAGAATCTTGCCGGCGACCGCGATCACGGTGATCTCGATGGCCAGAAGCCACACCGGAGCCAGCAAGGACCAATTCAGGAAGAGACCAATGAACACGAAGAAGAACGGGACGAAGAGCGCGTTCAGCGCGTCGAACGCGCGGTCGGTTCCGTACCGCGCCGCCACTTCGGACATCGTCATGCCGGCGAAGAACGTGCCGAGGATCGCCGCGAGCTCGAAGGAGGAGGCGAGGTATCCCGCCCCCAAACACACCAGGAGGGCGATTCCCAGCACCACGCCCTTCGCGCGATCGGTCGGAGTCCCGTCCGGTTTCGACCAGTTCTCAATGCGAAGGGCGCGGCCGAAACGGCGAGCCGCGGGCCCTCCGGCCTGTCCTATCCGTTCCCCGTATACAAGGAACCCCACGACGAAGACCATCGCAAAGGCCGCGACGAGCCCGACCTGGAAAAGAAAGCGTGGATCGGCCGCAGAGCCGTAGTCCGCGAGGGCGATCAGGACGGCGAGGAGGACGAACGCGATGACGTCCTCGAAGAAGGCGGCGGTCAATAGCAGGTGGCCCTCCGCCTCTTCGACCAGCCCCGGCTCGTGGACGAGGAGGGTCACGATTCCGAGAGAGCTCGCCGCCAAGGCCGCGCCGATGAACAGGATCGAGTACACGCTCGAGTCGCCGATGATGATCAATAGGAAACCGACTCCCAGCAGGACCGGGATGACCACGCCAATCGCGGCGACCTCGAATCCTTTGCGCACGACCGCCCGCACGGCGGCAGGCCCGACGCGCAAGCCGATCACGAAGACGAGGAAGATGAGGCCGAGGTAGAAGAAGACCTGAAGGGCGGTCAGGTTGAACTCGTTCCCCGGCGAGAAGAGATTGATCCCGAGCCAGTCGGCCAGACTGAAGGGGCCGATCACGAGGTTCGTGATGATCACGCCCGCGACGATGGCGCCGATCGAGCTGGGGAGGTGGACCCGCTCGCACAGCCATCCGAGGCCCTTCGCGAGAAGGAAGACGAGGAAGAGCATGCCGATCAGCGACGACTCGACGCTCATCCGGCGCGGCCAGAGTCCGGTGAGTTATGGACGTTCCGCCGCGGCGGCACGAGCGAAACAGCGAGACCGCGATCGGCGACGGCCGACCGCGCCCACGGCCGTAGACGGCGCCGGATCCGATCTTCCTCCGTCCGAAGGGCGACGCTGGGCCGACAGGGGCCTACATATATTCGTGTCGATATCCATCGACCTGATGGCTGCGGCAAAGGTCGACCACGTCCTCGGAGAGAGGCTCGAGCGGCTGACCGGAGAAGATGCGGACTCCTGCGTGCCGGGATATGCCGCGTTGGGACAAGCGGTCCTGAGATCCGAAGGATTCGATGCCGCGCTGCGCCGCGTCAAGGCGCTCGCGGACGAGAGCCGGTTGCTCGCGGCCTCGTTGCTCAAGCGCCGCGGGGAGCTCTGCGCATGCGAGATCCAGGCCGCGACGGGCCTCAGCCACGCTACCGTGAGCCACCACATGGCAATCCTGGTCGAGTCCGGAGTCGTGGAGGAGCGACGCCGGGGAAAGTGGATGTACTACCGGCTCGCACGAAAGAGCCCGGGGATGATCCCGTGAGAGCGGGTCCCGGGGCAAACCCCGACCGGCTTCGCGGTCAGGTCCGCGCCCGCTACGCCCAGATCGCCTCGGGAGCCGTCGGATCTCCCCGGAGCGGCTGCACGGGCGCGACCACCGCCCTCCAGATCGGCTACCGCGAGGAAGAGCTAGCGGCGCTTCCGCAGGGAGCGAACCTCGGCTTGGGATGCGGGAATCCCACCTCGCTCCTCTCGCTTCACCCCGGAGAGGTGGTGGTGGACTTGGGAAGCGGTGCGGGGATCGACTGTTTTCTCGCGGCGAAGCGGGTGGGTCCCCGCGGCCGCGTCATCGGCGTCGACATGACGCCCGAGATGCTGGCGAAGGCGCGGGCCCACGCCCGGTCGGGCCGCTATCCCAACGTCGAGTTCCGGTTGGGAGAGATCGAGCACCTTCCCGTGGCCGACCGATCCGTGGACGTGGTCGTATCGAACTGCGTGATCAACCTCGTTCCGGACAAAGCCGCCGTGTACCGGGAAGCGTGTCGGATCCTGCGCCCGGGCGGTCGCCTCGCCGTCTTTGACATGGTGGCGACCCGGAAGATCCCGGCCCGGGAACGCGCGGACCCCACGCTGTGGTCCTCGTGTTCGAGCGGGGCCGTGGAGATCCCGCGCCTACGGGCGCTCTTGCGCACGGTCGGTTTCACGGATATCGCGATCGACGTCGCTTCCGCCTCCGACCCCGTGGACTCGCTGAAGGGGCCCGCCTCGCTCGGGGTGGTCGCGGCTGCGATCCGCGCCACCAAACGAAGGGCGTGAGCGGCGTGGTTACGAGGACGGTGCTGTTCGTCTGCGTGGAGAACGCGTGCCGCTCGCTGATCGCCGAGGCGATCTTCAACGCCGATCCCCCTCCGGGGTGGGTCGCGACGTCGGCCGGCACGGAGCCGGCTCGGCAGGCGAACCCCCGCACCGGACCGATGCTCCGGGAGATCGGGCTGGCCCTCCCTCCCCATGGACCTCGGGTTCTGACGACCGAGATGATCGACGCTTCGCATTTGCGGGTGACGATGGGCTGTCTCGATCGAGAGAGCTGCCCGGCCCGCCTCACGAAGGGGGAACTCCGGGACTGGGCGCTTCCGGATCCCGCTCGGCTGGACGACGCGGGGTTTCGCCGCGTGCGGGACGAGATCGCCGCTCGGGTGAAGGAGCTCCGGGCCGAATTAGTCCGCTCGGATCCGAGCGACGTCCGCCTGCCTCCGGGTTGTTCCCAGTGAACCGCGAAACCGCACGAAGATGGGCGGCCGAAGTCGGCGGAACCGCCCTCCTGGTCGGCATCGGCACCGGAACGATCGTGGCCGCCGGTCGCGTCGGCGGAATCCCCCAGTGGTGGATGGGATGCGCGTGGTTCGCCGCCGTGCTGATTCCCCTGGTCCTCTTCATCGCCCGGTCGGGAGCCCACCTCAACCCGGCGGTCACCTTCGCGCTGGCGTTGAGCGGTCGCTTCGCCTGGAGGAACGTACCCGGCTACTGGGCCGCTCAGTTCGCGGGAGCGTTCGTCGCGAGCGCCGCTGTCCTCACGGCCCTCGGACCCTCGAGCCATCTCGGGGCCACGATCCCCGTGCAGGGCGGTCTGCTGTTGGACTTTGCCGTCGAGGCAATCTTCACCGCGCTCCTCGTCGCATCGGTGTTTCTCCTCGCCGACCGCGGAGAAGGAAGAAGGCGATGGAGGATGCTGCTCCCGCCCCTGGTCGTGGGGGTGTCGACATACGTGATCGGCCCCTGGACCGGTAGCTCGCTCAACCCGGCGCGGACCGTCGCACCGGCGGTGCTCTCCGGTACGTTCACCGACCTTTGGCTCTACCTCGTCTCGGCGCCGCTGGCAGCCGCGGTGGTCGCCGCCCTTTGGCGCCCGCAATCCGTCGATATCGCCGATCGCGGGCCAGGTCGGATCCAGGCGGGCACCTGAACGGTCGCCGGCCGAGGGTAGGACGCCGGGGTCGGATCTTGCCGGGAGGAATGCCCGAACGGAACGATTCGGAACGTCGTGCACGCGCGCCGGACGACCTCGCTTCCACCGCTTGGGTCGACTCAGAGTCGGGAGAGAGCCTTCCGGATGGCTGGCGTCCCGGAGTCGCATCCGTTACACGGCGGCGTTGCACGGCGCCTTCGTCGCACGGAGATGCGGGGTTCTCAAGGGATGGGCCGTCGACCGTCCCCGGCGGCTTCCGCGCGGGGCTCACACCGGATGGTCACCCTACCGAAGGCGCGCGCTTCACCGGTGCGCGGTACAGGGGCCCCAGGGGCGAAATATCCCGGGAGAATGACACCGGCGTGAGCGTGGAAGGCAAAGTCGCCCTGGTGACCGGGGGAGGACGAGGGATCGGGCTCTCCATCTCCCATCGATTGGCGCGTGCCGGTGCCACTGTCGTGGTGAACGACACGGGCGTCACCATCGATGGACGGCCGGAAGATCCGGATCTCGCATTCCGGATCGCCGAGGAGATCCGGGGTTCCGGCGGTCGGGCGATCGGCTCCGCGAAAAGCGCAGCGACGCTCGAAGGCGCGAAGGCGCTGATGGCGGAGGCCGAGGCACTGGGGCCAGTCGAGATCCTGGTCAACGACGCGGCGATCCTTCAGGATCGGATGGTCTTCAACCTCGAGCCGGCGTCGTGGGATGCCGTGATCGCGAACAACCTGAGCGCGGCGTTCTACCTGACCCGCCTCGTTTCCACGGGAATGCGCGGGCGGATGTGGGGTCGGATCGTCAACATCATCTCCAGCGCGGGGCTCATCGGCAACCGCGGGCAGGCGGGGTACGGATCGGCCAAAGGGGGGCTGACGTCCCTCTCGCGGATCACGGCTCTCGATCTCGCGCGCTACGGGGTGACCGTCAACGCGATCGCCCCGTTCGCGCACACGCGCGTGACCGAGACGATCCCCACGTCGGCGCCGTGGCTCGTCGATTACCTCGCGACGATCAAGGGGGTGGCGCCCGCGGAGAGCGTGGCCCAGCTCGTCCTCTTCCTCTGCTCTCGGCGGGCGCGGATCTACACCGGGCAGACGTTCGGAGTGCGGGGGAAGGAACTCTTCGTCTTCAGCCAGCCGCGTCCGGTCGGCGTCCAGAGTGCGCCCGACGCAGCCCACGTAGACGCAGAGTTCTTGGAGCGCGCCTTCGACGCCTGGGAGGAGAGCGGGGTCCTCGCTCCGCTGGAGACCGACCTCATGCTGATGTCACGCGACTTAAGTAACTCCGGACGCCTTCGACGTGAGGAGCGATGAGCGCCGAACGGTTCGTCGACGAGGTGCGCGGACCCGAGGATCTCGCGCGGTACCCCCCGGAATACACGAAGGCGATCGGAAAGATCGTCGTCAGTCACGCCGTGAACGAGCTCAAGGGCGCGATGACGTTCGATGAGCCCGCGATCCGGATGGCCCCCACCCCGAAGTACAAGTGGCTGGTGAGCCGCAACACCATGGAGGAGTTCAACCACCACATCCTCTTCGCGCGGCTCGCCGAGGCGATGGGGCTCGAGTGGAAGGACAAGAAGCCGTTGACGATCTTCGATTACCCCATGGTCGACTGGCCCCGGTTCGGAGCGATCAAGGCGGTGGTCGATGTCGCCGAGCTGATCGAGCTGGACGACCTGGTCGCTTCCACCTACCTCCCCCTACGGAAGGTGGCCAAGGACACGTATCCGGACGAACAGTTCCACGTCGGTTTGGGGCGGGAGATCGTCCGGACGCTACTGGCCGAGGATCCGGCGAACCGGCGTCGGCTCCAGACCGCGTTCGACGAGCTGGTACCTCCAACCCTCGACTTCTTCGGCTCGTCGTCGTCCGCGAACAACGAACTGTTCGTCCGGTGGGGGCTGAAGCGGCGTTCCAATGAGGCGATGCGGCAGGAGTACTTCCGACAGGTGCGGGAGTACCTAGAATCGGCGGGATTCACGATGCCGCCGGTCCCCGACAAGTACCGGGAGGAGATCGCCCGATGAGCACGACGGGCAAGCCCTCGCGCACCCCCACCCCGGCGCGCAGCGACTACTTCGACCGCGTTCACGATCTCCAGATGCACCCGCTCTGGCAGGTGATGGACGACCTGATGCCGGCCCAGCCGGCGCCGAAGGAAAAGCCGTTCCAGTGGAAGTGGAAGGAGATCCGGCCCCTGGTGCACCAGGCGGCGGACGTCGTCAGCATCGAGGAGGCGCCCCGCCGGGTTCTGATGCTGCTCAACCCGGGCCTCCCGCGCGAGCTCGCGGCGAGCACGCAGACCCTCTATGCGGGGATCCAGATCATCCTCCCCGGCGAGATCGCCCCGGCGCACCGGCACACGCCCAACGCCCTGCGGTTCGTGATGGAGGGGACGGGCGCGTTCACGAACGTCGCCGGCGAGAAGACAATCCTCGGCCCGGGCGATGTGGTCACGACCCCGACGTGGACCTGGCACGATCACGGCAACGAGGCGGACGGCCCCGTCGTCTGGCTGGACGCGCTCGACATCCCGCTCATCAACGCCCTTTCGGGAATGTTCTACGAGGAGTTCCCGGCGAAGCACCAGCCCGTGCGTGACGCCGCGAACAGCTCCCAGAAGACCTACGGGCGGGGCCTGCGCCCGCTCGGCGAGCGCCGTTCCACGGCGTTCTCCCCAATCCTGAACTATCCCTACGCCCCCACCAAGGCGGCGCTCGAGGCGCTGCCCGCGAGCGCGCACCATCCCAGCGAAGGGAGGATCCTCGAGTACGTGAACCCGCTCACCGGTGGACCGATCCTTCCGACCATGGACGCCTACCTGCAGCGGATCGACCCCGGCGCGACGCTCCGGCCCCGACGCCGAAGCGCGAGCGCGATCTTCATGGGGGTCGAGGGAAAGGGGACGCTGACGGTCGACGGACACGCGTTCGCCTGGGAACCCTTCGATGTCATCGTCGTGCCCGCGTGGGCCGAGTACGCCCACCGGGCCACGGGCAGCGAACCGGCGGTCCTCTTCTCCTACACGAACACGCCGACGATGCGGGCGTTGAGCCTCTACCGCGAGGAGAGCCCCGAGCGGGGCTAGCTGCCCCCATGCCGGAGTGGTACGAGTCGGAGGCGCCGTGGTTCCCCTCGAAGTGGGGCGCCGCCGACGTCCTGGGCACCGCGGCAACGCTGACCCCGGATAAGCTCCTTGCCGCGGTGCGACTGGTCCGAACCGGCCGCGTCCTTCCGCTCGGTCATCCGATCTTTCTCGGGATGCCGGGAAGGGCCGCCACGCACGGGCCGTTCCATTACCTGACCTCCCAACGCGTGTACGATCACCGCCCCCCCATCCGGCCGGCCACGAAGAACAAGTTCGGTGCCGCGCTCTGCCGGCTGGAACTCTCGGATCATCTCGGGACCCACCTCGACGCGCTCAACCACATCGCATTCGACAACAAGCTCTACAACGGGGTCGACGCATTCGAGAACACGCTGCCGACCGGCTCCCGGAAGCTGGGGGTCGAGTCCGGTCCCCCGATCGTCACCCGCGGGGTCCTGGTCGACGCGACCGACGGCGCCGAACCGATGGCTCCCGGTGCCCCGGTGACCGTCGAGGCCACCGAGCGGTTCCTCGCCGATCACCGACTGAGCGTCGGTCCGGGAGATGCGGTGCTGTTCCACACCGGACTCTCCCGACTCTGGTCCCAGCCGGAGCGCTACAACGAGTACTACGAGCGATCCCCCGGGATCGGCTACGCGCTCGCCCAGTGGCTCGGCGAGCGCGACGTGGCGGTGACCGGGGCCGACACGCCGTCGACCGAAGTGACCCCGCCGGAGAGGGACGGCACGCGCCTGCCCGTCCATCAGTACCTGATCACGAAGTGCGGCATCCGGCTCATCGACAACCTGAAGACCGATGAGCTCGCCGCCGCGGGCGCCTACGAGTTCCTCTTCGTGTGCGCCCCGTTGCGGATTCAGGGAGGGACGGCATCTCCCGTGACGCCGCTCGCGGTCTTCTGAGGGCGCGGCTCGAAAGCGATCCCGTGGCGGAGGGTCCCGACCCCGTCGACCTCGACCTCCACGGTATCCCCGTCCCGCAGGTACCGCCGTCCTCGGTAGGCGGCGACCCCCGACGGCGTCCCGGAGAGCACGAGATCCCCCGGACCGAGCGTGTTCACCTCGCTGAGGCGGGCGATCAGCTGCTCGGGGCGGAAGATCATGTCGCGCGTGCTCCCATCCTGCCGGAGCTCTCCGTTCACCCGGGTCCGCACCGTCATCTCTCCTTCGGGGGCCGCCTCGCGCGGGAGGATCCAGGGCCCGATCGGGAGCGAGGAGTCGAACGCCTTGCCCATCACCCAGTTCTTGCCGAATCGGGGCTGCTCCCGGAACTGGTAGTCGCGCAGGCTGAGGTCGTTCGCCGGCGTGTAGCCGAAGATCGCCGCGCGGGCGGCCCCCTCGTCCCAGTGTCGGCCCGAGCGTCCGAGAACGTAGCCGATCTCGCCCTCGTAGTCCAGCTGCTCGGCCTGGAACGGAGCGACGACGGTGCTGCCGTGCGGAACGGCCGAACTGGCGAATTTGAGGAAGAAGTACGGCTCCGTCGGAACCGGCATCCCCGACTCGTCTTGGTGGGATCGGAAGTTGACCGCGGGGCAAAAGACCCGGCGGATGGGGAACGGGGGGAGGTAGCGCGTCGGGGTTCCCACGCGCGCGAGGGGGACGGATGCACGGGCGTCCCAGAGGGAGAGCATGGCGACCGGATCCTCGAGCGGAAACGCCGAAGGATCCTCCGGCGCATAGTACGCCTCTCCGTCCGACAGCAACCACGTGGCCGCACGGTCCGGTGCGGCGGCGCGGAGGAGGTAGCGGAGTCGTGCCGGATCGGGTCCGACCGCGCTCACGCGAGCCTCCGTCGCATCTCCTTGGGGATGGGCCGCGGCACGAACGTGCCGTTCTTCACGGCGACGCAGCCGCGGACCTCCCAGCCGGAGGCGGTCTTCCGGTCGGATCGCGAGATCCGGTGAAGAATCCTGACGGTCCGCGGGGTCATCCCGCCGATCG
>JAJYUO010000161.1 GCA_021792485.1 Thermoplasmata archaeon | reverse complement strand
ACCGATCCGCGCGGACTGAAGAACGACGGGGAACGACTTCTCCGGGCGGTCCGCTCCGGGGCGATCCGCGCGATTCACGACGTGTCGGACGGGGGAGTCGCGGTCGCACTCGCGGAAATGGCGTTCGGAGGGGGCCTTGGATTCGATGTCGACCTCGAACCGTTGGGCCTTGCGACGGCCGAGCGGGCGTTGGTCGCCGAGGGAGGATCCCGATGGATCGTGGAGGTACGCGCGGATGCGGTGGCGACCGTCGCATCGCACTTCCGGGGCCGACCCTGGACCCGAATCGGGTGCGTTACCTCGGGGACCGCACGACTCGCGTGGGGTTCCGAGACCCGGGCGTCGCTCGACCTCCCTTCTCTGTACGCGCAATGGCGCGAGGGACCGGGTTCGCCGACGGCGGGATGACGGGGCGAGAATGGACGGCACGACGGCGCTGGTGTCGGGGGGAAAGGACTCGATCTATGCGGCCTACCTCGCGGACTGTCAAGGATGGCCGGTCCATGAACTGCTCGTGATGCAGCCGGAGGATCCGGATTCGTGGATGTTTCACACTCCGAATCTCGATCTCGTGCGTTGGCAGGCCGAAGCGTGGGGGAAAGCGGTGCGGACCTATCCGGTCCCGGCCGGGAACGCAGAGGCGGAGACGCTCGCGCTGGAGGAGGCGATGCGCCGGGGGGGGCCCGGCCCGATCTCGGTGGGAGCCATCGCCTCTTCGTTCCAATGGTCGCGTGTCCTGAGGGCTGCCCACGCGGTCGGCCGCCGGGTGTACGCTCCGTTGTGGCGCGTCGAGCCCCAGCGCGTGGTCGGGGAGGAGATCGCCGCCGGGTTGGATATTCGGCTCGTCCAAGTGGCCGCGGAACCGCTGGAGGCGGATTGGCTCGGCGAACGCCTGGACGCCGATCGGGCGCGGCGCCTTGCGGCACTCTCCCGGCCCCCCACCTCGGTACACCTTGCCGGTGAGGGGGGGGAATATGAGACGCTCGTGGTCGATGCTCCGTTCTGGCGCTCGCGGCTTTCGATCGATCGTGCGAAGATCGAGCGTCGTGGAGCTTGGGCCCGATGGACCGTCGAGGCCACGCATCTTGTTCCGCACGCGACCTCCATCGGTCGAACCCAAATGCACGCGTGACCTCCCTCGTCGATGGTCGATGTCCGCCAAAAGCGACGGCCCGACGCCCCAGGAGCGGAAGCGGCCCGTCGGCTCGGGGACCTCCGGGCGAGGCCGAACGTCCGATGGCTCTCCCAACTGCTCGGGCGACCCGCTTCGGAGGTCCTCGATGTGCTCTCGGAGTCTTCGTCGTTCGCGGACGTAGATCGGGCGATCCGACAGCGGCATCTCGAGCGGGGGCGGACGAACTACGCCCAATTCCGCGCCCCCCTCGAGCTCTACACCCTCGTGCGATTCGTACGCCCGGACCATGTCGTCGAAACGGGGGTCAGCAGCGGGGTCTCGAGCGCGCATATCCTTCTCGCCCTTCGACGGAATCGAAAGGGCCGCCTTCATTCGATCGACCTTCCAACCCCTCAACGGGGACCGACGCTCCGAACGGGCGAAACACCGGTGGCGTTGCCGATCGGATGTCACAGCGGTTGGGCGGTCCCGGAGGCGCTGAGGGTCGGCTGGGACTTGCGGATCGGGCCGAGCGAGAAGCTTCTCCCTCGGCTCGTGCGCTCGCTATCGTCGATCGGCCTCTTCCTGCACGATAGCCGACACACGCCCCGCCACCTCGCCTTCGAACTCGCGACCGTGGCTCCTCGCCTCGCTCCCGGGGCGATCGTTCTCGCCGACAACACGATGTGGACCGGACAGGCGTTCCCTCAATTTGCTCGGAAGGTCGGGGCGACCGTCCTGCGACGGGGGCGAAGCGATCTCGTCGGCCTGAGGATGCCCGAATCGCGTGGCAGCGCGAACTGATACGGTGGAAGACCCGGCGCCTCTCCCGGGAAGGTTAAGTCCGACGGAGGACGTTGGACGCTGATGGCCGCGAGCCGTCCGAAGCCGGCACTCCCCCGCGGGCTCGCCCAAGTCGCCGCGAACGGTCGCGTCGCGGAAGCCCGGGCGCGTTGGGAGGCGGAAGTGCTCGGTCCCGCGCTGGCCAAGTCTCCGGAACGGCGGGAGACGTTCGCGACCCTGGGAGGCATCCCGGTCGATCGTCTATACCTGCCGGGTTCGAGCGATCGTTCGCGCCTCGGAACTCCCGGCCAGTTTCCGTTCACGCGCGGAATCCACGCGACGATGTATCGGAGCCGCCTCTGGTCGATGCGGATGTTCTCCGGGTTCGGGACTCCGGAGGATACGAACCGTCGGTTCCGCTCTCTCCCCTCCCACGGCGAGTCGGGCCTTTCGATCGCCTTCGACGACCCGACCCTGTACGGAATCGACGCCGACGACCCGGAGGCTCTCGGAGAGGTCGGAAAGTGCGGGGTGAGCGTGAGTTCCCTCGAGGACATGCGCCGCCTCTTGCGCGGAGTCCCCCTCGACCGCGTCACGACCAGCATGACGATCAACGGACCCGCGAACATCGTCTGGGGAATGTACCTGCTCAGCGCGGAAGCTGCCCACGTGCCCCGCGCCCAGCTGGGGGGAACGACGCAGAACGACATCCTGAAGGAATACACCGCCCAGAAGGAGTTCCTCTACCCGCCCGCGCCGGCGCTGCGACTGGTCGTCGACACCATCGAGTACGCCACCCGAGAGATGCCGAAGTGGAACCCGGTCTCGATTTCGGGCTATCACATCCGCGAAGCGGGCTCGACGGCGGTCCAAGAGCTTGCGTTCACCCTCGCGGACGGGATGGCGTACGTCCAGGCGGCGCTCGACCGCGGGATTCCGGTAGACGATTTCGCTCCGCGCCTGAGCTTCTTCTTCAACTCGCATAACGACTTCTTCGAGGAGATCGCGAAGTTCCGGGCCGCACGCCGGATCTGGGCGACCGTGATGCGCGATCGCTTCGGCGCGAAGAACGAGCGCTCGTGGTGGATGCGCTTCCATACCCAGACGGCCGGGTGCTCCTGCACCGCTCAGCAGCCCGAGCTCAACATCGTTCGCACCACCATCCAGGCCCTCGCCGGAGTGCTCGGA
>JAJYUO010000160.1 GCA_021792485.1 Thermoplasmata archaeon | reverse complement strand
CCCGATCCCGGCGGGGCTGAGATTGCTTGTCGCTTGAAAACCGACCCCCATCTTTCCCTCGCGGGGCCGGAAGACGCGAAGACCGACGCCTTCGAGTTCGATAGGACCCCGCACGGTTTCCAAGCGCGCTTCGTCAAAGTACGTTTCGAACCGTCGGACCCGCTGGCCAAAGACCTCCCACGGCGGCGTAAGGTGGAGCGCATCGGCGACCTTGAATGCCGTCTCAGCAGGAGCGTTCATGCGGGCCCCACGGTGGCTTCGGTGAGCAGGTACGCGGCGCTGGAGCCGACGGGAATGTAATCGCTGTGCCCTTTCCCGCAGAACCCGGGCTCCATGCCCATCTTCTCCATCCGGCTGACGCCCCGCACCGCGCGCAGGACGTCCAGAACACGTCCGGAGAGCGCCATGGCGCCGAGCAGATCGGTTTCCTTTCCGTGTTCGATCCGGCGCCCCTTGAGCACTCGAATCTGCATCAGCCCTCCGAGCGGATCCTCGACGCCCGAGGTAAACTGCTCGAGGAGGAGGCCGTCCCCCGCCTCTTCGATGAGCTCCTCGCGCGAGTGGTTTCCCGGGGCGATGTAGGTGTTCGTCATTCGGACCCACAGCCGGCTCAGAAAGTCGGATCGCCGCGCGTTTCCGGTCGGAGTACCTCCCAGCTCAGCGGCGGTGGTCCGATCGTTGAGCACTCCCACGAACCGTCCGTGGTCGATCAGGTACGTAGGACGCGGCTTCGTTCCCTCGTCGTCGAAGTAGTAGGAGCCCCAGCCTCCCGGATAGGAACCGTCGTCGACGATGGAAAGGAATTCGGGGCCGACCTGGGTGCCCAGGATCGGTTGGAGGTAGGACCGATGCCGTACGAACTGGTCCGCCTCGGTTCCGTGTCCGAACGACTCGTGGGCGAGGGTTCCCGCGGTGCTCGGGTCAAGGACGATCGCGCTGCGTCCAGCCGGCACGGTCTTCGCGTGGAGGAGCGCGACGGCGCTTCGCGCGGCCCCGTGGACCGTCTGCTCGGTGATCGGCTCCAGGATCTCCTGTCCACCCATCCCGCCGGGGCGCACGACGTCGAAACGCACCGTCCCACTCTCCATCGCGACGACGAACACGCCTCCGAACACCCGAGGGACCACTTGGTAGAGGTCCGCTCCCGCGGTGTTGGCGTAGAGGCGCGTGTCCGTGGACGACGTGATCATGGCCCGCCCATCGCTGACGCCCGGAATCGCCAACGCCCATGCGCGATACTCCTTGGCGCGCGCAATCCACCCTTCGATGTCCTTCTCGTCCATCGGATGGCGCGGGGGGTGGATCGCGCTCCCGCGGCCCGTCGCCGGATCCCGGGGAGGGCTCTTCTTCGATACCGCCGACGCGAGCCGGTGCTCCAAACCGTCGATCGCCCCCGCGAGCGTGGGCGCATCTAGGCCGCCGGCGGCGGTCTCCACCCAGTGATCGCCCGCCCACGCGCGGAACGCGATTCCGGATAGCGCCGGCTCGATGCGCACCGACGGCCCCGTCCGGTCGACCTGGATGTGCCAGCCGGTCTCGGTCTGGGCGAGCGCTTCGGCGAAGGGAGTATGGGCCTCTAAGCGTCGAAGGGCGCCATGAATCTCGGTTTGAGCGTCGCGCAGGTCGGTCACGGCATGCCAACGACGCGCTTCACTTAACGAGTGAGGTGCCTCTCCCCCGCGGCGGAAGCGGTGCGGCGAGGGCGTCGAGCTTTTGCGCCGGCCTTAGGTCGCAGCACCATGGCCCTACGCACGGTCATTGCCCTGGGAGGAAACGCGCTCCAGCGCGCGCGTTCGTCCGGTACGTGGTCCGAAGCCGTGCACCAGATGCGTCGCACCGCCCCGGCGATCGCCCGCATCGCCCGCACCGGCCGTGAGGTCCTCCTGACGCATGGAAACGGACCGCAGGTGGGAGCTCTGCTGCGAAGCAGCGAGATCGCGGCCCGGGAAGTCCCGGTGCCTCCGATGCCGGCCGTTGACGCCGAGTCGGAGGGGCAGATCGGATATCTGATCGAGCAAGAGATCGACTCGGCCCTCGCGGTCGCGAACGTGCGCCGACGCGTGGCGGCGCTGATCGCCCGGATGGAAGTCTCCCCGCGGGATCCGGAGTTTCGCTCCCCCTCCAAACCCGTGGGTCGATTCTACACCTCGCAGGAAGCGCGCCGCTTGCGAAGGAGGGAGGGATGGACGATGGTGCGTGATGCGGCGAGGGGGGGCTATCGACGGGTGGTGGCGTCCCCTCGCCCGTTGCGGTGGTTGGAGGCGGATCTCGTCAAGGGATTCTTTGAGGCGGGTCTCGGATCCCGCTGGATCCTCGTCACCGGGGGCGGGGGCGGCATCGCCGTGGTGCGTCGCGCCCGCGGAAGGATCGAGGGAGTCGACGCGATCATCGACAAGGATCTCGGCTCAGCGGTGATCGCGAACGCGATCGGGGCCGACACGCTCGCGATCGTCACCGACGTGCCGGGCGTGGCCGTCGGGTTCGGCACCCGGTCGGAGCGCTGGCTCGGTGAGACGACCCTCGAAGAGCTCGAGCGTCGGAGCGCCGCCGGCGAGTTTCCCAAGGGGACCATGGGACCGAAGGTCGAGGCCGGGATCGAATTCCTTCGAGGAGGCGGCCATGAGTTCGTGGTGACCGACATTCCCTCGATGGATCGCGCGCTACGCGGCGAGGCCGGGACGCGGGTGCGGGCACGTTCCTAACCCGGCGTCCGGGCCAGTGCGCACGTCATGCAGTGCGCCGCTCCATAGCCCGCCGTGATTTCATCGAGGCGGATCGTTCGGGAGTCGATCCCGAACTCCATCAATTCGGGTTTGTGCGGGAAGAACTGCCTCGTCTCTTCCAAGCGTCGCCGGTCGTTCGCCGCCTGCCGAAGGAGGGGGCCGTAGCGACGGGGGTTCGCGCGGGCCATGGCCGCGAGACTTCGAAGAACCCGGGGCGCGATGCGCTCGACCTCAAAGGTGAGGATGCGCCGGTCTCGCAGGCAGAGGAAATTGGAGGCGTAGCTCAGCTGCTCGAGCGTCGTGATCGGCAGTACGCGAAACCCCTTGGAATGCAGATACTCAGAAAGCGTCCGAGTCCCCGGGATAC
>JAJYUO010000159.1 GCA_021792485.1 Thermoplasmata archaeon | reverse complement strand
AGAGCTTCTCCTTCGCGTACCAGTTCCGATAGAGCTTCTCCTCGAGCTTTGCGCGCCAGCCCTTCTCGTAACGGTCGAGGAACGCCCGCGAAGCGTCCCCCGCGTGGACCGCTTGCGCCGCCACCTCCCCGCAGATCTTCCCGGCGATGCATCCGTTCGCGATCCCACCCCCCGTGAGTGGGTCGATCATTCGGGCGGCGTCGCCCACGAGCATGAGCCCGTCGGTGACCGACTGCTTCACCGGTTGGGAGATCGATACGCCTCCGCCGACGACATCGATCGTCTTCCCTTTCGAGTAGGCGGGATGCGTTGCGATCCACGCGTCCAGGTACGTCCGGGGGTCCGCGATTCCCGTGACCTTGCTCAGCTGCACCCCGATGCCCACGTTCGCGAGCCCGTCGGCCTTCGGGAAGACCCAGACGTAGCCGCCCGGGGCGACCTCGCCCAGATAGAAGTCGCAGTACCGGGTATCGCAGTCGACGTTCGTCATCCGGTACTGGAGGCAGGTATCCATATCGCGCATGGCGATGTTCGTGGGAAGTCCGGCCCAGCGGCCGACTTGGCTCTCGAACCCGTCGGCGCCGATCGTGACCTTCGCCCGGATCTCGAACGGCTCTCCGAACTGCTTGACCCGAGCGCCGACGATCTTCCCTCCCTCCTTCAGTATCCCGGTCGCCGCCGTCTTGAGGCGGATCTCGGTGCCCGCGTTCGCGGCATCGATCGCGAGGGCCTTGTCGAACCCGTCGCGTTCTACGACGTAGCCGACCTCGTTGCCCGCGTGCTTCTCGTTGATCTCGAAGACCTGCTCGCGCGGGGAGAAGATGCGAGCTCCCTCGACCTCGAGGTTGACCCACTTGCCGGGGGTGATCCCCACTTCGGAGAGCCAGGATTTGCTCATTCCCTCTCCGCAGCGCACCGGGCTACCGATCTCCTGCCGCTTCTCGATCATCAGGACCCGGGCGCCGTTCTTCGCGGCCCATTTCGCCGTCATGCTGCCGGCGGGGCCGGCGCCGATGACGAGGACATCCGTCTTCAGGTCCTGAGTCATGGGATCACCTGGGGCCTACCCGATCTCGATCGCCCCGACCGGGCACCCCTTGACGCAGATTTCGCAGCGAGTGCAGACCCGCTCGTCGAACGTGATGCGGGTCTCATCGAGGTATATGCAGTTGAGCGGGCAGATCCCGACGCACGCACCGCAGTAGATGCAGAGCTGACCGGAAGACTCGATGTGCAGGCTCTTCTTGTTCACCATCGGCAGCGCGTCCGTGCCACGGAGGGGGGTATATTAAAGGCCTGCCCGGAGGCGCTCGGTCACGGGGGAGATCCGGAGGGCGGGGCGCCTTCCTCCTCGAGGAACCGCTCCGCGTCCAAGGCGGCCATGCACCCCATCCCCGCCGCCGTGACGGCCTGCCGGTACCGGTGGTCGTAGACGTCCCCGGCCGCGAAGACCCCGTCCACGCTGGTGCGCGTGATATCCCGGGTCTTGAGGTACCCTTTCTCGTTGAGCTCGAGCGCGCCTCGGAAGACCTCGGTCGCGGGATCGTGACCGATCGCGACGAAGAGACCCTGGGCCGGGAGAGTCCGGCTCTGGCCGGTGGCCCGCTCCCGGATGACGACCCCCTCCACGTTCTCTCTGCCGTGGACGTCGACCACATCGGCGTCCATCACGAAGCTGATCTTGGGGTGGGCGCGGGCGCGCGCCTGAAGGATCCGGCTCGCTCGGAATTGGGCCCGCCGGTGGACGATCGTGACGTGCGTGGCGAACTTCGTCAGGAAGAGGGCCTCTTCCATCGCGGAATCCCCCCCTCCGACCACGACGAGCTCGCGGCCCTTGAAGAAGAACCCGTCGCACGTCGCGCAGGCCGAGACGCCCTTGCCCCGCAGCCGCTGCTCGTTCGGCAGATCGAGCCAGCGCGCATTCGCGCCGGTCGCGACAATCACGCTCTGGGCCCGCACGGTCCCGTTCGTTCCGGTTCGGAGGACGAACGGACGGTGGGAGAAATCGACACCCGTGACGTTGTCGTCCAGGAATCGTGCGCCGAACTTCGCCGCCTGTCGGCGGAAGAGCTCGATCAGTTCCGGCCCTTGGATCCCCTCCGGGAAGCCAGGGTAGTTCTCGACCTCACTGGTCAGGGTCAGCTGGCCGCCGGCCGGGACGCCGCCGATCACCAGCGGCTCGAGGTTGGCGCGCGCCGCGTAGAGCGCCGCCGTGAGGCCGGCCGGTCCGCTGCCGACGATGGCGAGTCGCACGTCGATCACCGCCGCTTCCCCCACATCGGTAGCAGAGTGCGGCCCTGTTAAAGGGGCTCGCTCCCCCGGGCCTACCGCTTACGGAGAGGTAACCGGACCTGCCGCGGGCCAGTCACCTCCCCGTAGCGAGATCGATAGAATATGAGGGGCAGGCCGTCCGCGCCGACCTCCAAGGCGACGACCTCCCCGAGGAAGAGCCAGTGGTCCGCGACCCGGAATTCCGAACCCACCTCGCACTCGAACGTGGCGAGGGCCCCCTCGATCCACGCGAGCCCGGCGGGGCTGCGCCGCACCGGGAGCCCGTCGAACTTCGCCGGTCCCTCCGGGGGTCCCGCCATGCGGACGCTGATCTCCTCCTGGTCGGCGCGCAGGATGCTGATGGCGAAGCGGCGGGTCTCGCGGATGCCGATGGAGCTGTTCGTGTCGCTCCCGACGCTGACGAGAACCGTTGGCGGCCGGAGGGAGACCGATAGGAAGGCGTTGACCGTGAGCCCGAGGTCCCGTCCCGCGCTCCGGGTCGTGACGACGGTCACCCCGGTCGCCCACAGCGACATCGCCCGGCGGAAGGCGGCCGTATCCGGCCGAATCGGGTCGTTCATTCGCCCTTCCACCGGAACAGGTAGACTGCGGCCGCGAAGAAGACGATGGCGATCCCGAGGACGATCACGAAGTCGGTCAGGGCCCTCGCGTAGTTCTGGAAGAGGAGGATCTGGTTCATCCCGTCGATCACGTAGTAGAGCGGAAGGGCCTTCGCGACGACTTGGAGGCCCGGCGAGAACTCCGACACCGGGAAGAACGTCCCGGCGAGGAACATCATAGGGAACGTGATGATGTTCCCGATCACGGCGGCGCTCTCGGGCGTCCGGGCGATC
>JAJYUO010000158.1 GCA_021792485.1 Thermoplasmata archaeon | reverse complement strand
ACGTCGGTGACGTCTTCGCACCGGTCGGTGATGACCTCGAGCCGCTCGTAGAGGTCCTTCCATTTGAGGATCTGGATCGGATCGTTCCCCTCGAAGAGCTTCGCGAGGAGGTCCCGGAGGAGGTCGTCGGCCTCGTTCTCGAGCCGGTTCACCTCCACGATCGAGGCGACCAGGTTGTCCGTCCGGCCCCGGTAGAGGTCGTCGAGGCCGAGGATCCCCTTGCCGACCTGCTCGACGCACGACTCGACGATCCGGGAGAACCGCTCGAGCTCCGGGTGGCTGCCCTCGAGCCGGTAGGTCGAGATCCGGGCCGAGACCGACTCGATGCCGTCCATGATGTCGTCGAGCGCGCTCGCCAGGTGCCCCACATCGGTCCGGACCTCCGGCGAGAGCCGACGGTTGTTGAGCTCGACATAGATCCGGTGGACCTCCTCATCGGCGGCGTGTTCGATGCTGCGGATCCGGGCGACCTGGCGATCCCGGTCGTGGTCGGGCTGCCGGAGGAGCTCGCGGAGCGCCGTGGCGCCCTGGGCGGTGGTGAGGATGAGGCTCCTCAGGTAGGTCGAGAACCGGCGGACGAGCACCGCCAGCTCGTCCTCGCCCGAGATGTCCTCGAGCGACCGCTGGGAGGTCTCGGGCAGCAGGATCACGGTCACCAGGAAGCCGACGAACGCGACGAGGGCGAGGAGGCCGAAGAACCAGCTTAAGCCGTAGGCGACGAGCAGGGTCGGGAAGAGGAAGACCGCGATCACCGCCCCCGCCTTCCCGCTCGCCGCGGCGATCCCGTGGCCGGTGGTCCGGAACGAGGTCGGGAAGACCTCGCTCGGATAGACGAAGGTGGTCGTGTTCGGGCCGAAGTTCCCGAAGAAGAAGGTGAGCCCGTAGAGGCCGAGGAACGCCGGCAGCACGGCCACGAGCGGCGCGTAGGCGACGGAGAGGAGGAAGAAGCTCACCGCCATCACCGCGAAGCCGATCATCTGCAGCGGCCGCCGCCCGACCCGGTCGATGAGGGCGACCGCGACCCAGTAGCCCGGGACCGCGGCGACCAGGGCGATCAGGATGTTGCCGAGCGCGAGGATCCGCACCTCGGCGAGCGCATTCGCCCCGGCGGAGGCGGCGAAGCCGATCTGCTTCAGGATGAGGGGGTTGAAGATGCTCGTCGAGTAGAACGAGATGTCGAGGAGGAACCAGGCGAGCGCGGTCGCCACGATGAGGGTCCCGTAGTTGCGGAGGATCGCGCGGAGGGGCAGGCTCAGGGGGCGGTCGGCCGGCGCCGCCTCGACCGTCGAGCCCGTGATCGCCCGCGCGGCGGCCGCCGCCTGGGCGGAGTCGCCCCGGGAGAGGCTGAACCTCGGCGTCTCGGGGAGCCGGGTGCGGAAGTAGATGGTGAGCAGCGCCGGGATCGCGCCGGCCCCGAGGATGATCCGCCAGGAGAGGTCGAGGGACGGGGCGAAGTAGACGACCGCGAGGCTCACCGCCGCCCCGACGAGGAGGCCGAAGCCCTGGAGGGCGAAGACCGAGGCGACCAGCCGGCCCCGGCTGCGCACGTTCGAGTTCTCGCTCATGATCGTCGCGCTCAACGGGTACTCCCCGCCGATCCCGACGCCGAGCACAAACCGCCACAGGGTCAGGACCGCGATCGTCGAGAGGCCGAACGCGGGAACGCTGAAGGCGCTCCCGACCGCCCCGATCGCCATCACCGAAAGGGTGACCGCGTAGATCTTCCGTCGGCCCCATCGGTCGGCCAAGATGCCGAAGATCAGCGGGCCGAGCACCGCGCCGATCAGGGCCGAGGCGGCGAGGAGGCCGATCGCGACCGCGTTGACCTGGCCCCCCTCGTAGACCGCGACCAGGATCGGGATCGCGAGGCTGATGACGAAGAGGTCGTAGGCGTCGGTGAAGAACCCCATCCCCGCGACGAGGACCGTCTTGAGGTGGAACCGCTGGACCTTCGCGCCGTCCAGGGCGGCCAGCACGCCGTCCGAGGCGGGCGTCGACGGCACCGCGGGCTCCGACACGCCCGCCGGACTCCCGAACGGGATATAGTGCTTCTCTAAATAAGAATATAGAGACTATAGATGGTATGTCTGTTCGGCCGTGGCACTCCGGTCATCGGCCGGCCGGACCGCCGCCGAGCAGGAGTTCGATCAGACGCTCCGCCTCGCCTTCCGAGGGGACCCGGGGGTTGGCGAGGGTCGCCGGCGAGCGGAGCAGCCGGGCGACGATCTCCTTCCGGCGGGACCAGACGGCGGTCCGGTCGACCCCCGCGACGATCAGATCCGCCGGGACCCGGAGCCCCTCGAGCAGCGTGCGGAGCCGCAGCGGGAGGTCGATCCGGCCCCCCTCCCCGGCCGCGCTCGCCAGCACCCCCGAGATCGCCTCGAACCGGTCGCGCGCCGAGCGGAAGTTGAACTCGACGGCGAACGGCAGGACGATCCCGTAGAGCCGGTCGTAGGCGAGGCCGGTGCGTTCCCGGAGCGCGAGGGCGAAGGCGTGGGCGAGGCCGACCTGGGCGTTGGCCGCGGCCATCCCGGCCTGGGTGGCGGCGTAATGGAGCCGTTCCCGGGCGACCTCGTCGTCCATCGGCCGGCCGAGCTTCGGCAGCTGGGTCGCCGACTGGAGGAGCGCGTCGAAGGCGAGCGCGTCGCTGAACGGGTTGGACCACGCGGAGACCAGGCTTTCGATCGCCTGCCCGAGGACGGGCAGCCCCAGGTCGATCCCCCGACCGGTCGGGACCCACCGGGCGAGCCGGGGATCGATCATCGCCCAGTCGGGCGCGAGTTCCCTAAGGAACAGCTCGAGCGGGCTCCCGTCCGCCCGTTCGAGCGCGACCGCCCCCGAGACCTCCCGGCCGCGGCCGCTGGTCGCGGGAATCGCCACGAGCCGGCTGCGGGGCGTCGCGGGGAACTCGGTGAGCGGCGTCACCTCCTCGAGGGCCACGGTCGGAAGCTCGTAGCGAAGCCGCATCGCCTTGGCCGCGTCGATCAGCTCGCCGCTCCCCACGGCGCAGATCCAGTCCGGACCGGCCGATCGCACGCGGTCGACCAGGGCGTCGACCCCGGCCAGCGTGGCCGAGGGGCTGGGCGCGGCCCACCGGATCACCGACGCGCCGCCCTTCTCGAACTCCTCGGTGATCCGCTGGAGGGCGTCGGTCGAGGCGATCTCCGGCTCGGTGAGCAGGAACACCCGCTGGGCCCCGAGGCCC
>JAJYUO010000157.1 GCA_021792485.1 Thermoplasmata archaeon | reverse complement strand
CGATATCGTGTCCGATACCAACGTCCCCGATCTATTGAAGACCGCGTTCGGGGACGACCTGAAGCAATTTGGTTTTCCCGAAGGCGGGAACGGCAACACTGTGTTCGTTCGCGTCGGGTACCTCCACAACCAGTTTACGATCGGCATCTTTCACTGGGAATCGCCCGCGACGCTCGGCATGGAGGTATCGGTCAAGCGAGCCGACGGCTCGATTGCGTATAGGCGTTACGTGATCGGCGAGAGCAAAGAGTGGATCTTCGTCGCGGGTGAAAAAAACGCGCAGCGAATGCTGGATGCCGCAATCCAGCGCGGGGTTGCCAAGGTCTTCAATGACAGCGCATTTATTAACGCGGTCAGCAAGCGGTAGCTAACGCGTCTGACATTGATGGCCGATCGAATAGTAAGTGTTTCCACGCTTGCGGCTCCGCCTGGCGCTCCCCAAGGCGGTGTTCGCGCGCTTTGATGCGTTACGGGCCTCGCGTGGACGCTACGAAGAATCGGGGGCGGCAACAGAATCATCGGGCCGCAATCAGGGTTTGCGCGCCTTCGACGTGAAAGCCGCGATTCGCTCGCGCATGTCCGGGCCTACTCCCGCGCTCCGATAGACCTCGTGCGCGAGGCCCGCCTCGGTCTCCTCCGGGGTAAGGATTCCCTGAAGCGGGCGGGAGATCAGCACCATCTCCCGCCGGGCGAACCCCGCCCCGCGACGGTAGCTGAGCAAGGTGTAGGAGAACGCATCGGGGTACGGCAGGTCGATGCAATGTAGCTCGGTCGCGCCCGCGGATTCACGGAGGGAAGGGGGCCATGCGGCCGGCTGAGAACGGTACAGCTTCAGGAACCCGCGCGCGACGATCTGGTTCAGCCCGAACGCGATCGATAGGACCAGAACGGCTCCGAGAGCGCCGAACAGCCAGACAGCTGTTCCCGAGAGCGAGAGGATCGTGGGAGGATGGCGCCACAAGCCTGCGATCGCGGCCCACCCTCCGTTCGTAATCACCCAGACGAGAGCGCTGGTCGCCAAGAACGCCCACAGCGCGACGAACGCTACGCCGAGGCGATGGACGACGGTCGACGAACGATGCTGCCGAAGCGCGACGGCGATCGCTAAGCCCAAGGCCACCCACGCGAGTACGGGGATCAACAGGAGCCCGACCGCCGGGACTTCCATCGTCTGCAGACGAGCCGTCGCAACTACAAAAGCCCGAGGCGTCGGCGGAGCTGGTCCGCCTCGGCAGGCTTCAGCTTCTCAATCTCCTCGTTCAGGTGAACGACCCCCGCCGGACCGAACATCGTCACGACGCCTTTGAGCAGGTTCTGAAGGTACTTGCGCTCGAAGTCGGCCGGCCGGTAGACGTATCGCTCGCCCCCGCGACACGTCTCGCGACGCCGCTTCACGAGGCCCTTCTCATGGAGGCGGGAAAGGATGGTGGCCACGGTGGTGTAGGCGACCCGGGTCCCCTGTCGCTCGAGATCCCGGCGGATCGTCCGCGCGGGGGCCTCCCCTAGGGCGGAGAGCGACCGAAGCACATCGGACTCCAGAGCGCCCAACATACGGACGTTCTATGGCCGGAACCATGCCTTAATTCCTCGGTCAGGTGGGAACGGACCAGTATGTACCGCCGGAATTCTTGTCCGTCAGGCACGTGGCCCCTTCCCTAGCCCTTATCCCTACGGTCCGAATTCACGCAGCGTGTCGCGCGAGGTGCCGGTCCCCGGCTCGATTCTCGATCTCGTCGGGAACACACCGCTTGTCCCGCTCCGGCGCGTGACGGCCTCCCTGCCCTACCGCATCCTCGCGAAGCTCGAGTTCCTCAATCCCGGCGGGAGCGTCAAGGACCGCATCGGAGCCGCGATGATCGACCGCGCGGAGGCCGACGGCCTGCTCCGCCCGGGCGGCACGATCGTGGAGGCGACCAGCGGAAACACCGGGGTCGGCCTCGCGATGGTCGCCGCCGTCCGCGGCTACCGGACGGTCTTCGTTCTTCCCGACAAGATGAGCTCGGAGAAGATCCGGCTCCTGCGCGCGTTCGGAGCCAAGGTCGTTGTCACCCCGAGTGGGGTTCCTCCGGATCATCCGATGAGCAATTACTCGGTCGCGCGTCGCCTCGCGGACGAGATCCCGGGCGCGTACTATCCGAACCAGTACGAGAACTCGCAGAACCCGGATGCCCACTATCGCACCACCGGGCCCGAGATCGATCGCGACGCGGGCGAGACGCTCGCCGCGGTTGTGGGAACTGTCGGTACCGGCGGAACGATGAGCGGCATCGGTCGCTACTTCAAGGAGCACCGGCCCGCGGTCCGCATCGTGGCGGTAGACCCGGTCGGCTCGATCCTCACCGAGTACGCACGCCATCGAACGGTCGGGACGGCAACGCCCTACCGGGTCGAAGGGATCGGCGAAGACAAGATCCCTGCGACCGTGCAGTTCCAGTATCTCGACGAATTCGTCCAGGTCAATGATCGCGAGTCGTTCCGCTATGCGCGCCGCATGGCGCGTGAAGAGGGGCTCTTCGTCGGGGGTTCTTCCGGTTCCGCGGTAGCCGGGGCCGTCCGCTGGCTCGAGAGCCGGCCGATCCCGGAAGGCGCGACGGTGGTGGTCATCCTGCCGGATTCGGGGGATCGGTACCTGTCGAAGTTCTATTCCGACGAGTGGATGCGCGAGGAAGGGCTGCTCGACGAGACGGCAACCGCGCGGGACCTCGTTGGTCGCAAGTCCACGCCCGCGCTCATATCCGTCGGGCCTACGACGACCGTGCGTGACGCCGTGGCCCTGTTCCACAAGCACGGCATCGGCCAGGTTCCGATCCTCGAAGGCGCCAAGAACGTCGGCAGCGTCCAGGCGGAGGAGGTCCTCCGCCGGCTCATGACGGACGATACCATGCTCGCCCGCACGGTGAGTGCGCTCGCCGCGCCCCCATTCCGAGAGGTCCCCGAGGACGCCCCGGTCGCAACGATCCTCGCGACGTTGAGCCGGGAACGGGCGGTCCTGCTGCGCGAGCGATCCGGTGGTGCCATCGTCGGGCTCTTGACCCGGCACGACCTTGTAGGGTACCTTTCCGAGGTCGGAGAAGACCATGCGGTTTAGCACTCGCGCAATCCACGCCGGGCAGCCTCCCGAGCCGGTCACAGGAGCCGTCAACGTCCCGATCTTCCTCTCCACGACGTTCGCGCAAGCGTCGCCGGGGAAGTCGAAGGGCTTCGTCTACGGCCGCACCGGCAATCCGACGCGCGCGG
>JAJYUO010000156.1 GCA_021792485.1 Thermoplasmata archaeon | reverse complement strand
AGCGCGTTCTGCGCGTGGGCTTCGGTGAAGTCCCACGCGCGCGCGATGTTGCCGTAGCGCAGCCGGTAGGCTTTGCGTCCCCCGCCCCGGTCCCGGCCGCTCGGGAGACCGACCTCCTCGAGGAGATCGAGCGCCTTCAGCTTGTTGATGTGGCGATAGACGGTCGGCCTCGTCGTCCGGAGCGTGACGGCGAGCTCGTCCGGCTGCCACGCCCGGCTCGGCTCCCCCAGGAAGCACTGACGGACCATCCGGTAGGCGAGGCTCTCTCCCACGGGGCCCTCGGTACCGCGTCCCTCCTCGCCGTTCGGAAGGTAGCCGACGAGCCGGAGGAACTCTCCGAGCACCTCGTCCACGTCGGTGATCGGAGTGAGCGGCGTGCTGTACCGCAGCGAGAGATCGAACCCCATTCGCCCCTCTGTCAGCGTCCGGGCAGATAAAAGCCGGAGCCGCACCGCCCCCTCCCGCGTCAGCGAGACGATATCCTGTCCGACGAGCTGGTCTTCGCCGATGGCCCCGTTCGACCTCCTCTATCCTCGAAGCGTCGACGCGGCGCTGGCGGAGCTGCGCAGCGCCTCCCCCGGGGACGTGGCGATCCTCGCCGGCGGGACCGACCTCCTCCTCGACATCGACCGCGAGCGGATCGCCCCCCGCCGCGTCGTTTCCCTGCGCTACCTTCCGTGGAAGTTCCTCGAATGGTCCGGCGACTCGCTGACGATCGGCAGCACTCTCCCGCTGCGCACGCTCGAATCCGACCCGCTCGTCCGCCAGCGGATCCCCGGCCTCTGGGAGGCCGTTCGCGCGGTCGGGAGCGTCGCCTTGCGCCATCGGGCGACGCTCGGCGGCAACCTCGTGCGCAGCGCGCCCGCCTCCGACCTGTCGCCGATCCTCCTCGCGCTGGACGCCGAGGTCGAGGTCGTCGGACCCCGGGGATCCCGATGGATGCCGGTCGACGGATTCCTATCGGAGTCGCGCCGCCCGAAGCTCGCGTTCGGCGAGCTTCTGCGCGCCGTGCGAATTCCCGAGGCGCGTCCGAGCGCCTACCGCTGGCAGCGGGTGCGTCCGGTCAACGACATCTCCCAGGTGGGAGTCGCGGTCGCCCGTTCGCCGTCGACGGGATCGTATCGGATCGCCGTGGGCGATCTCCTGCCGCGACCGGTGCGGATCCGACCGGCCGAGGAGGCGGTGCGCTCCCGGCCGCCGACGGACGACGAGATGCGCTCGGCGGCCGCGCTCGCGGCGCGCCTCTCCCCGTTTGCGTCGGATCGCCGAGGAACCGAGGCGTACCGGCGCCTCATCGTGGAGGTCCTGGTCCGGCGGGCCCTCCTCGCGATCCAGCCCCCGGCGCTTCGGGGGTCCGAGCCATGACGACCTCCCTCTCACTCACCGTCAACGGGACGGTCGTCGACCTCTCCGAGGTCCGAGGATCCGAGCGCCTCCTGGACACCCTACGCTGGCGGCTCGGGCTCAAGGGGACGAAGGAAGGATGCCGCTCGGGGGACTGCGGCGCGTGCACCGTCCTGGTCGACGGGGCGAGCGTCCTGAGCTGCCTTACGCTCGCGCACGAGGTCGCGGGAAGCGAGGTCACCACCATCGAGGGCCTGGCCGACGACGAGGTCGGGGCCCGGATCGTGCAATCGTTCGCCGACGAGGGCGCGGTACAGTGCGGGTACTGCACCCCCGGGTTCGTGATGGCGCTCGCCTCGCTCGTGCGAGAGCGCGGCGCCGCGGACCCCGCCGAGTTCGAGGAGGACCTGCAGGGGAACCTGTGCCGGTGCACCGGATACGTCGCGATCCGTCGGGCCGCCCGCCGCGCGCGGGAGTCCGTGCGATGAGCTACCGGGTCCGGTCGGACGCGCTCGCGAAGGCGCGGGGCGCGATCCCGTACGGCACCGACATCGAGAGCCCGGGGATGCTGTGGGGCGCTCTCGTTCTGGCGCCGATCGCCCACGGGACGATTCGCTCCATCGACCTCACGGCGGCGCGCGCGATCCCGGGCGTGACCGCGATCGGTCCGGAAGATCTTCCCCGGCTCCTGCCCGGCGCGTCGGCCGACCCGGAACGGCCGATCTTCCCTTCGACGACGATCCAGTACCACTCCCAACCCGTCGCGGCCGTCGCCGCGCCCACGTTCGGCGCGGCCCGTCGTGCGGCGCACGCGGTGACGGTCGCGACCCAGAAGGACCGGGCGGTGGAGAGCATCGACGAGGCCGCGCCGGGCGCGAAGCCCGAGGTGATCGGCCATGTGCGCGCGCGCTACGGCGATCTGGACGAGGCGTTCCGCACCGCCGACTTCGTCCTGACGGAGACGTACCGGACGAGTTCGGTCTCCCAGGTGGCGCTCGAGCCCCACGCGGCGATCGCGGAGATCCGCGGCGACGGGACGTGGTGGGTCCGCACCTCCACCCAGAGCCCGTTCGGAGTGCGGGAGGATCTCGCCGCGATCCTGGGGCTCCCGGAAGAACGGATTGTCGTCGAGGGAACCTGGGTCGGGGGAGGATTCGGCGGGAAGGGCTCGTCGCTCGTCGAGCCGTACGCACTGTTGCTGGCGCGCGCGAGCGGCCGATCCGTACGGCTCGCGCTCACCTATCGCGAAGAGTTCCTCCTCGGCCGGTCGACCCTCCCCTCCCTCATTCGGCTATCGAGCGCAGTTCGAGGCGGGGAGATCGTCGGTCGCCGTGTCCTCTGGCGAGTCGACGCCGGGTCGAGCCTTCCCGGGCGCGATTTCGCCACGGGGTACGGCGTCGGCTTCACGGTCGGGCCGTACCGAACGGGGGCGATCGAACTGGAGGGGATTGCGCTGCGCACGAACAAGCCCCCGTTGGGGCCCCACCGTGCTCCGCTCGCCCCTCAGTGCGCATTCGCCGCGGAATCGCACATGGACCACCTCGCCCAGCGCCTCGGCGTCGACCCGATCGAGTTCCGCCGCCGCCACGTTTGGGTCGAGGGAGATGAGACGCACCTCGGCCAACCGGTCGGGCCGTTCGGCCTGTCGCAGTGCTTGGACGAAGCCGGCGCGCTGGCGCGGAAATGGAAGGCGCACCTTCCCGAGAACCATGGGGTCGGGGTGGGGGCGGGGTTCTGGTCGACCGGCACGGGTGCCGGGGGCGAGGCGCGGCTCTTCCTGGAGCCCGAACGCCTGCGCATCGTGCAGGGGGAGCGGGAGATCGGGAGCGGCAGCGTGATTCGGGGATTGCCGGCCGTGGCCGAGACCGTCCTCGGGATTCCCCGGGAACGTATCGAGGTCGACTACGGCGACACCGCGAGCGCGCCGTGCGACTCCGGCGTCCGGGGCCGCGGTAC
>JAJYUO010000155.1 GCA_021792485.1 Thermoplasmata archaeon | reverse complement strand
TCGTGGGCGAGCCGGGCGAACGAGAGGGCCGTCAGCGGGGTGAGGCTCGCGGGCTTGAGGACGACCGAGTTGCCGGCGGCGAGCGCGGGAGCGACCGAGCGGATCGCGAGGAGCAGCGGGTAGTTCCAGGGGGCGATGTGCACGGTCGCGCCGAGCGGCTCCCGCACGGTGTAGTCGAACCGGGGCCCGGGGACGGGGATCGTCTCGCCCTCGATCTTGTCGGCCAGCCCGCTCGCGTACTCCAGGGTCCGCACGACGAACGCGACGTCGCCCCGCGCCTCGCGCAGGGTCTTGCCCATGTTGAGCGTCTCCAGGCGCGCGAACGACTCGGCGTTCGCCTCGAGACGGTCGGCGAGACGTCGCAGGACTCGGGCGCGCAGGGCTCCGTCGTCCTGCGCCCAGGGGCTCTCGCGGAACGCCCGGTCCGCGGCCTCGAGGGCGTGCCGCGCCTCGTCGCGCCCGGCGATCGCCACCGAGGCGATCGCCTCTCCGTCGGCGGGGTTCGTCAGCGTCGCGCGCTCGCCGCGCGCGCCGGGGAGCTCCTGCCCGTCGATGAAGAGATCGAACCGGGCGGGCTCCGTCGCGCTCATGACGGGCCGCTCGAGACGCTCGGGCGCATTATCCCTTCCCCACCGGCCTAGCCGCGCAGCGAGTACTCGCGTCCCTTCCACTCCACGGGACGGCCCCCGGCGCCCCGCCGGATCGACCGCGCGAGGAGCACGACGAAGAAGGCGACCGCGGCCGGATAGAGGAGACCGTACGCCGCCGGCGCTCCGACCGACCGGGCGAACGCGACGTGCTTGCCGAACAGCGCGGCGTAGAGGAACGCGCCCATCCCGATGAGGGGGAGGCTGCCGACCGCGATCCCGAGCGGCAAGAGGCCGAGCGGGAGCCAGAAGAGCCCCACGAGCCCGATGAGGCGGCCGATCTGCGCCGCGGTCGAATACCGCGTCCCGTGCACCGTCTTGAGGATCCCTTCGGAGATCTCGGAGCGGGAGCGGTACATGCGGGTCTGGGCGAGTTCGGGCGCCCAGGCGACCCGGAGGCGGAGCCCGCGCGCCCGGAACCGCTGGGCGAGCGCCACGTCCTCGACGAGCTGCGTGCGGACCGCCTCGTGCCCCCCGACCGCCTCGTACGCCGCCCGACGGACGAGCGTGAACTGCCCGTTGGCCATCGCCGCGGAGGAGGCGTCATCGTTCACGCGGGGCGCGCGCAGGTGGGTGAGGACCATCTGGACGTAGAACGGCATCACGATCCGCTCCCAGGTCGATCCGACCTCGATCCGGGTCGCGAGGGACGCGAGGTCCGCGGAGTCGCGGACCGCCCACGAGAGCGCGGTCCTCACCGCGGCCGGATGGAGGTGCACGTCCGCGTCCAGGAAGAGGATCCAGTCGCCGTGGGTGGCACGCGCTCCGACCGAACACGCCCAGCTCTTCCCGATCCACCCCTCGGGCAGAGGAGGCTCCTCGATCAGGCGGACCCTCGGCGCGCGGGCTCGGACGACCTCGCGCGTGCCGTCGGTCGATCCTCCGTCGACCACGACGATCTCGTCGATCGATAGGTCCTGCGCGAGCAGCGAATCGAGCGTCGCCGGAAGGTCGTCGACCTCGTTGCGGGCGGCGATCACGACGCTGAGCGAGGGGAGGGACGGGGGCGTCCCCGGACCGAGGGGATCGAGGGCGGGCATCTCGTAGGCGAACACGATGGCGACCCCTTGGTAGAGGAGGACGAGGACCGACGCGAGCAGGAGGACGACGACCCCGACGAGCGCGACCATCGCGCTCGGGCGACTCCACGGCTATTAAAGGCCCGGCCGGTGGCTCGCCGGGTCGAAGGCGAGGATGGCGACGTTCGCGGAGCATCCGAGGATCCGCCCCGGCACGCTCGAGGACCGGCGCTATCAGGCCGACATCGCCCGCGTCGCCGTCGAGCGCAACACGCTGGTCGTCCTCCCGACCGGGCTCGGGAAGACCGCGATCGCCGTGCGGGTGATCGCCGAGTTCCTCGACCGGCGCCCTGGCGAATCGATCCTCCTGCTCGCCCCGACGCGTCCGCTCGTCGTGCAGCACGCGCGCACCGTCGCCACGACGGTCGTCGGGCCGGAGCCTCTCGTCCTCACCGGAGCGATCACGCCGGAGCGACGGAGCGTGCTCGTCCGGGCCCCCCAGATCGTGGTCGCCACACCGCAGGTGATCGCGAACGACCTCCTTCACGAGGGGCTCACGCTGAACGCCTTCTCGCTGATCGTCTTCGACGAGGCGCACCGCGCCGTCGGGGACTACCCGTACGTCGCGATCGGACGGCGCAACGCGGAGGGACGGCGCGCCCGCGTCCTCGCGATGACGGCGTCGCCCGGCGCGCGCAAGGAACGCATCGAGGAGGTCTGGTACAACCTCCGCCTCGAGCACTTCGAGTACCGGACCGAGCACTCGCCGGACGTGGTGCCGTACATCCACTCCGTCGGGGTCGAGACCGTCGAGGTGCCGCTGCCGGCCGAGATGCAGCACGTGGCGATCCGGTTGCGGAGCGCCGTCGCGCGGGCCGTCGAACGGCTCAGCCAGAGCGGTCTCGTGGCGCCCGGCGAGATGTCGCGCCGCGCGCTGCTCGACGTCGGGACCCGGCTCCATCGGACGCTGGGCGCCCACCGGGCCCGAGGCGAGCCGGCCCCGGCCGGCGTATGGGCCGCGGTCACCGCTCAGTCCGTCGCGATGAAGGGCCTCCACGCCCTCGAGCTCGCCGAGAGCCAAGGCGTCGACGCGCTGCGGGCGTTCCTCGATCGCCAGGCCCGGTCCGAGCGGGGCCGGATCACCCCCGCCCAGCGAGCGTTCCTCGCGGATCCGGATGTGTCCGAGGTCCGACGGCGCTTGGCGACGGAGGCGATCGAGCACCCGAAGCTCGCGACGGCGGTCGGCGTCGTCCGCGCCGAGCTGCGCGAGCACCCGAACGCCCGCGTGATCGTCTTCACCCAGTACCGGGACACGGTCGACCGGCTCGTCGTCGCCCTCGAGCACGAGGCGGCGGGCATCGTCCGCCCGGCCCGCTTCGTGGGCCAGGCGACGCACGGCGCCGACGTCGGACTGAGCCAGAAGGATCAGGTCGCCCTGCTCGACCGGTTCCGGCGCGGGGAGGTGAACTGCCTGGTCGCGACGTCGGTCGCGGAGGAGGGGCTCGACATCCCGGCAACCGATCTCGTGGTCTTCTACGAGCCGATCCCGGACGTGATCCGAACGATCCAGCGCCGGGGGCGAACGGGCCGGGCGCGGGCCGGTCGGGCGCTCGTGCTCGTCGCGCGCGGCACGCGGGACGAAGGGATGCACCGCGCCTC
>JAJYUO010000154.1 GCA_021792485.1 Thermoplasmata archaeon | reverse complement strand
CTCGACCAACAGCACGCTCTACACCGAGCTCGACGTTTGGGACGGCCCGCACACGTATCCCGCGGGGGACACGAGCGCGCTCGTCTACGCGGGTCCGGGGGTAGTCGAGTACCATTACGCCCGACTCGCGGTCGGGGTCCCTACGCGCCTCGAGGTCGACCTTACTCCCTACGTCACGGCCTGGTGGGGGAGCGCGGCCGACCACGCCCTCCTTGAGTCGGTCTACGTGGTGATCGAGGCCGGCGTCGGCACGAACGGCACGATGGCGGCGCGGGTTTCTGGGCTGACGCTCGACGCGGTACACGGGGATGGATGGACGGGGGGAGGGCTGTGAGCGAATCCAGGCAGGCGCCGACCTCGGCGACGCTACCGGGGCCAGTCGAACTCACGATGGCCGAACTCCGTACTATGCCGTACACACCGGAGCTGGACGACCTCGAGCGCGCCGGTATCCACGTCGATGATTGGATCTGGAACCCGCGGTGGCCCGAGTCCTACCGGCTGCGCCAAGACGTGAACGGCGGGAAGCCCACCAGCCGCGAGGTACGACTCTACCGTCTCATTCTGCTCAGGTCGTTCCATCGGCTGTTCGAGGGCCGATGCTCGGGGTGCGGCAGGTTCTTCCGGCTACGCAGCCTCGTCCTCGACCACGATCACTCGACCGGTTACGTCCGCGGCGCGCTATGCGCTTCGTGCAACGCCGCGGACGAACTGGCGATGCCCGAGATGACCCCGCGACAACTCGTCGCGGAGGACGGGGTGTTGGTCCGTCTCTACGGCTCGATCGGGCCGTGGTCCTTGCCGAAGTGCTGCCTGTGTGAATGCCCGGAACACGTAGGGCTACCATGCGAAAAGGAGGACGCGTTTGGCGGAACTACCTCCTGATCTCGAATCCTGCCGGCGCCTGCACTGGGCAATCTTCCCGGTACACAGCGTCGACGTTGGGCAGTGCACATGCGGGCGCGCGGACTGTGACCGCAAGGGTAAGCATCCGCTCACGGAGCACGGACTTCACGACGCCTCGCCGGATCCGACGAAATGGCTGGAGTGGTCGACGCGATGGCCTTTCTGCAACTGGGGCGCGCCGACGGGAGAGATCAACGGTTTCGATGTGCTCGACGCTGACTCCTCCGACGCGGTGGACTGGGCCGCGTCCCACGGCCTTGCACAAGCACCGCGCGCGTCGACCGGGAGGGGGGGCCACTTCTACGTCAAGCACATTCCGGGCGCCCGCAATTGGGCCAAGAAGATACCGGGATGCGATTTCCGCGGCGACGGGGGATACGTCGTAATCCCGCCATCTCGGCACGCCAGCGGGCGCACGTACACTTGGAAGAACGGCCCCGCGGAACCGATCCCGGCTCCGGAGTGGCTCGTAGACGCCTGCCAAAGCCCCTCTCCGAACCCCCCGTCAAGGGCGCGACTCTCGGAAGGGTCGGGCCGCCCTGCCGAGAAAGTCCCTATGGGACGCCGCAACCACTTCATCGTCTCCGAGGCGGGACGTCTCCGATCGCTCGGGCTCAGCAGGGAGGCCGTCCTAACGGCCCTTCGGGAGATCAACGAGGGCCGCTGCGACCCTCCCCTACCGGAGCGGGAGCTGGAGTCCGTGGCGTCGTGGATTGTGACGAAACCCGGAGCGGAGGCCTCGGCGCCTCGCAATTACGACCTCACGGAGTTCGGCAACGCCGACCGGCTGCTGGACCGATACGGGCGAGACCTACGGTACGACGTACACCGAGAGTCGTGGCTCGTGTGGGACGGCTGGAGGTGGGCAGTCGACGAGACGGGGCAGGCAAACCGCTGGATGGAGGCGGTCGCGGCGACCATCCAGCAGGAGGCGAGCGCCGTCGACCCTACGGACGAGGCCGCCCGGAAGGAACAAGCTCGCATCCTCAGCTGGTGGCGGACCTCCTCGACCAACTTCAAAACGCTCGCGGCCCTGTCGGTCGCGAGGTATCGCGACGGGGTGCCCGTCCGCTCGGACGACCTCGACAAGAACCCCTGGCTCCTTGCGTGCCTCAACGGGACGGTTGACCTACGCACCGGGGAGCTACGGCCCCACCGACGCGAGGACCTGATCACTCAGCTCTCCCCCTTCGAGTACGATCCGTCGGCGACTTGCCCCGAGTGGGACGGCTTTCTCAAGCTCGTCACGAAGGACGACGCGGGGCTCATCGACTTCCTTCGGAGGGCAGCCGGTTACAGCCTTACCGGGTCCACGCGGGAGCAGGCGTTCTTCATCCTGTACGGCACCGGGCGCAACGGAAAGACGACGTTCCTCAACGCGATTCGGATGATCGCCGGGGACAACGCCCGAAACTCGGAGGCCTCTACCTTTCTCCGGCAGGACGGCCGGACCGTGCGTCAGGACCTTGCGGCTTTGCGCGGCGCGAGGATCGTGACCACCTCGGAGATCCGCGACGGGGACCAGCTCGACGAGGAGCTCATCAAACGCCTCACCGGCGGTGATCCCATCACGGCCCGGTGGCTTTACAGTCGCCGCGAGACAGAGTTCGCCCCGGTCGCGAAGATCTGGTTCGCCGTCAATCACAAGCCCCGGGTGTGGGGCCAAGACGAGGGGATCTGGCGGCGTCTCCTTCTCGTGCCCTGGGAGGTCGCCATCCCTGAGGAGTCCGTCGAGAAGGACTTCGCGCTCAAGCTCGAGGCCGAGGGCAAGGGGATACTCTCTTGGGCAATCCGAGGGGCGATTGATTACCTCAAGTCCGGACTGATGCCGCCCTTCCGGGTCCAGATGGCGACCAAGGATTACCGCGAGGAGTCGGACTACCTCGCGGAGTTCCTCTCCGATTGTGTAGTTGCGTCCGAGAACGAAAGTGTCACCGTCGGTGACCTCTACCGCTGCTATTCCGCGTGGACCAAGGACCTCGGGATCAGGACTGTCTCGTCGACCCGCCTCTCGCTCAATCTCAAGGAACGTGGGTTCACCCAAGAACGGACCAGCGCTTCCCGCTATTGGTCGAGACTCAAGTTCACTGATACGGGCAGGTCGCTCGCTTACAGGTCTCCCGTTCGCGAGGAATGGGGCCGACACAAGGGGTAGATGTGACAAGTATGACAGGCTGGAAGGCAAGTACCTACGGAAGGCCAGAAAATCGCGATATAGGAGATGTCCCTATACGCTGTCACACCTGTCACTCTCCCGACACCCCGCGCCTTGTAGTTAGTCAAGCGACACCAGCAACCTCTCGCTTGGACGAGACCGAGCCCCTCGAGGAACGCTCGATCGGCCCCACGTCGTTGCCATCCCGGGACCCACCGGCCCCCGTCGAGCGGTGCGGTTGGTGCAACCTGCCCATCCGTCGCCACCGCCCC
>JAJYUO010000009.1 GCA_021792485.1 Thermoplasmata archaeon | reverse complement strand
CGATCAGGGCGAGGCCCACGAAGGCCAGGAAGAACGTGATGATCCCGAAATTGACGACTAGGGTGTCGAACGACGGCGAGACATCTTCGGCTACGGTCGAGTAGATCAACGTCTTGACGAAGTAACCTTGACCGGTGACAATCGCGGTGAAGTACGCCGGATCGACGACCAATAGGCCGGCCATCCCGGCGAGGACGAGCACGACGAACGATGGGATCGAAACAACCCACGGGAGATCCCGCATCACCATGAACGGGATCAAGAGGATGAGCGCCCCGAAGAACAGCAGCAGCGGAAGATCGAACCAACTGATGAAGTCCCCTTGAACGTAGTAGTACGGCATCGCCATGGGGAAGCCGACCAAGCCGACGATCCACGTGGCGATGTATACGCCGAACGAGTCCACGCGACGGACACGCTCGATCAGGACCGTGAGAACCAGGAACACCCCGATGACCGCGACGCCGTAGGTGTAGCCCTGCCAGGCGAGCGCGAGCGCCCCGAACGTGACGCCGGTGAACACGGCCCATTTCACTGCGGTGCGTTCGCCTCGCAGGAAGCCGACCAACCCGCGATAGACCGAGCGGGGGCTCCGGTAGCTCTCGACCCAACGACGGGAGCCGACCGACTTGACGGTCCGGATGTAACAGTAGATCAGGACGAGAATGATGAACGTGTAGAAGCTCAGATAGTCGGCGTATCCCCATATCGATTCGCTGATGCTCGCCGGCAGGAACGGGAAGATCATCGCGGCGATCAGGCCGGTACGCCGGTCGCCCACTTCCTTCCCGATCAGGTAGATCGGGAAGACGCTCAGCGCCGCCCAGAGCGGTGACTGGAGGTTGAGGAAGAACGCTCCCGCCACCTGGGCGTTCCCTCCGAAGAACGGAGCGAACAGGATCCCCAGGATCGCGTTCATCCAATCGAACAGCGGCTCGCGCGGGTTGATCGCCCCGACCGGGTACTTGAGCAGCGGATCTACGATGAGGTTCGTGTGATTGAGAATGATGTACTGCATCACGCGGGAGTGATAGTACGAGTCGGAGCCGCCCGCGTAGACGTAGAGGTTGCCGAACTGTTGGATGATCGGATAGACGAACTCCGTCCGAATCAGGAACGCAATCGAAAAGGCGAGGAGGAGGATCGCAACGGTCCAGAAGTGGCGGCTCCACCACCCTTTCGAATCGTTGTCCATCGGTCGCCGGTAATCCTCGCACCGGCGGGGGCGCGAGACTTTGAACCTCTATAAATAGGCTGTCCTTTGGCGCCGATAGCCGGGTCGGCTCACGGGGTTGGGACGCTCAGTCGACGGAGCGGAACCGATAGAAAACGCGCCCGTCCGGAAGGTTGAACGATTCGACGCGGACCGCGCCTCCGACACGCAGTTCGTCCCACGGTCGACCATCGATACGGCCGAAGACTCGGAGTGGAACCCCGTCCAGATCGACCAGGCCAACGGCGAACGGGACGTCGGATTCCATCCCGAGCGGTGCGCCCGCCAGGACCGCGCTGAACGCATAGATCCGGCCGGTCGAGGGTAGGTCGGTCCAATCGAGTTCCTCGGCGTGGCACCGAGGGCAGGCGACGCGCGGCGGCCAGTGGAGCGAGCCGCATCGTCGGCAACGAGTCGTGGAGAGGTGCCCTTCCTTCAATCGTTCGTAGAACCGGGCGACCCGCGTCTGCTCCGGACCTTCGAGCGGAAAGAAGTCGAGAAGGAACGGGACGCCGCTCGCCGCCCGGCCCTTATCGGGCGTGCGCTCCTTGGGAGCCGGGGAAGGTTCGGTCGCCGACGACGCTGCCGGCCCCGAGGCCGGCGGGTCCTCGGAGCGAGAAGCACTCCGCGCCTTCGCGATCGCGGACATCAGCTCGCTCTTCCTCCTTCGTAGATCATGATCGAGTGCACGTTCGCGCTTCCCGAGAGGTTGTGCACCAGGCCGAACCGCGGATCCGGCGCTTGACGGGCGGCCGGCACCTCACGAGCCAGTTGCCGGAAGATCTCGACCGACTGCGCGATCCCGGTCGCGCCGAGAGGGTGGCCGCACCCAAGAAGGCCTCCCCTCGGGTTGATGACCACGTCGCCCCCGACATCCGAGCATCCATCCTGAGCGAACTTGCCCCCGGCGCCCCGGGAGCACCAGCCGAACGCTTCGTACTCTACAATCTCGGAAATGGAGAAGCAGTCGTGAATCTCGGCCACGTCGATGTCCCGGATCGTGATCCCTGCCCGGTCGAGGGCCTCGCGCGCCGCGCGCGTCAGTCCCTTCCAGTCGGTCAGGGAGCCCGCGTTGGCGAGATTGTGGAAATCCGAGTACTGGCCGGTCCCCCGGATCCACGCCGGTGAGTCGGTGTACCGGGAGACCCGTTCCTCCGCGGCGAGAACGACCGCGGCGGCCCCATCGGTCATGCTGGAGCAGTCTCCCAGGCGAAGCGGCGGTGCGACCATCGGAAGGCGCGCGAGCTTCGCCCGGTCAAAGGTCTTGGAGTAGAACTGCGCGTGCGGGTTCGTATTCGCGAATCGATGATTCTTCGCCGAAACGGTCGCGAGCTGGTCCTCGGTGGTCCCGTACTCCAGCATATGGCGCTGCGCCACCATCGCAAAGAATGGGGGCGCGGTCGCGCCGTGAGGTCCGTCCCAGGCGCGGTCCATGACGCATCCCATCGAGGTGTTCGCCTCGGCCATCGAGGGAAGGTTCATCTTCTCGATGCCGACCGCGACCGCGACATCCGAGAGGCCGGCGGCGATCGCCGCATACGCGGACCGGATCGCGGATTGTCCGGACGCGCACGCAAGCTCGGTGCGCTGGAGGATGCGGTGCGGGGCGAGGCCCATCTGTTCGGCCGCGAGCGGTGCGACATGGGACTGGAAGGCAAATCGCTCGGGTTCGGCCGCCCCGACGAACAGCGAGTCGACGTCCTCGCTGCGCAACTCGGGCTCGGCGGCGAAGAGAGCCGCGCCGATCTCCTGCGCCATTTCGGTCCACGTGGTAGGGCGAACGCCGAAGGGCGTCGTTGCGCCGGCGACGATCGCTACGTTGCGCACCTCGCTCACCTTCGCTCACCCCTCAGCGCGGCAACCACACGGTCACCGACCTCGCTCGTCGTCGTCGTGCCCCCTTGATCGTACGTTTTGGCCGTGCCGTCCGCGAGAACGGAGGCGATCGCACGTTCGAGACGGTCGGCCTGCGCCGCGAGGCCCACGTCGGAGTGCTTATCCCCCAGGTATCGGAGCATCATCTCGATGGCGAAGAACGTAGCGAACGGGTTCACTTGGTTCTTGCCCGCGTACTTGGGCGCGCTCCCGTGTACCGGTTCGAACATCGCGTGCCGATCGCCGATGTTGCCTCCCGCGGCGAACCCCATGCCGCCCTGGAGCACGCTCGCGAGATCGGTGATGATGTCCCCCATCATGTTCGTGGCAACCACCACGTCAAAGTGCTCGGGATTGCGCACGAGCCACTGCGCGAATGCGTCGACGTAGGCGTAGTCGCGTCCGATCGTCGGATAGTCGGTCGCCACGCGGTCGTACGTCTCCCGGAAGAAGCGGCATCCCTCCATGACGTTGGACTTGTCGACGCAGGTGAGGCGGGATCGACCGTCCTCGGGCGCGCCGCGGGACCGATGCCGCGCGATATCGAACGCGCGTCGGATAACCCGTTCTGCTCCCTTGCGGGTGATCAGGCGCGTGTCGACCGCCACCTCCGTTTCGCCGCCGCGAGCCAATCGACCGTGCAACGGGGCATAGAGGTCTTCCGTGTTCTCGCGGACGATGACCATGTCGACCTTGTCCGGAGACCACACCTGGCGATATTCTCCGCTGATGCGGTGTACGACACCGGGGTACAGGCGGCACGGGCGCACGTTCGCGTAGAGGTCGAGCTTCGAACGCATTCCGAGGACCAAGGCCGCCCCGGCGATGTTTCCGTCGGGGAGAGAGACGCCGGGCCAACCTACGGCTCCCAGCAGGATCGCGTCCGCGCGCTCGGCGGCTGCTTCCGCCTCCGGTTCCCACTCTCGTCCGGTCTTCTGATAGTACTGGGCCCCGCCGGGGTGGTCGGTCAGGTGCCATGCGGCGCGCCCGTTCTCTGCGAGCGCAGCGAGGACCTTCTCTCCTTCTCGAATGACCTCGGGCCCCGTGCCGTCACCCGGGTAGACTGCGATCTCGCTGGTCGCGGACCTCATGGGGATGCGGGGCCACGGGGCGCGGCGCCGTTCGCTAGCTCGCGACGGACCTTCTCTACGAGGCCTCCGGCCTCCAAGAGGTCGATGAGATGCTGAGGGAGAGGTGGAAACGAAACCGACTTCCCGGTTCTCATGTTCGTGATCGTTCCGCGGCGTATCTCGATTCGCGCCGTGTCGAATCGATTGAAGATCGCCCGGACTCCGGGCGCCTCGATCGTGGGGATGCCGAGGTTGATCGAGTTGCGGAAGAAGATGCGGGCGAAGGAGTCCGCGACGATCGCGCCGACCCCGGCCGCTCGGAGGGCCTGCGGCGCATGCTCCCGGCTGGAACCGCTGCCAAAGTTCTGGTCCGCGACGAGGATATCGCCGGGCTTCGACTGGCTCGCGAACTCCGGGAGGCCGATCTCGAGGACCTTCGTCCGGAGGACGTTGGGATCGATGATCGTGAGGTACTTCCCCGATATGATCTGGTCCGTGTCCACGTCGCGCCCCAACGTCCACACACGGCCCTCGATGATTTCCCGCACGGTTCCTCTGTTTCCCACCGATCAGGCGTACTCGCGGGGATCGGCGATCTCGCCCCGTACCGCCGCGGCCGCCGTCGCGGCGGGGGACATCAGGTAGATCCGTCCCTCCTTCGGTCCCATGCGACCCGGGAAGTTCCGGTTCGAGGAGGAGGCACAGACCTCGTCCGGGGCGATAATTCCCATGTTTCCTCCGAAGCACGCCGAGCAGCTCGAGTTCGTGAAGACCGCGCCGGCCTCGGTGTAGAGATCGACAAGCCCCTCACTCAGGCATTGACGGTAGATCGCGGTCGATGCGGGCGAGACGATGAACCGGACCCCCGGATGGACCCGGTGTCCTTTGAGGACTGCGGCGCCCTCGCGGAGATCTTCGATCCGGGCGTTCGTACACGATCCGAGAAACGCTTGGTGGATACGGACGTGCTCGCGCGCGACGTCGGGCAACGGCCGAACGTTATCCGGGGAGTACGGACACGCGACCATCGGCGGCATACCGTCGACGTTGATCTCGACCGTGCGCTCGTAGGGTGCATCGGCGTCGGCCGACACCGGGTGCATCGGGTGCTTCGCGATACCGGCGAGGTACTCCTGCGTCGTCGAGTCCGGGGCGACCATGCCGCACTTCGCCCCCATCTCCGTGGTCATGTTGCAGATTGTCAGCCGCTCAGGCATCGAGAGCCGAGCGATCGTGGGACCCGTCCACTCGACGGCCTTGTAGGTGGCCCCGGTCGTCTTCACTTCTCCCAGCGCCCGCAGGACGAGGTCCTTCGCGGTCACGCCGGGCCCGAGGGTTCCGCGCACGTTGATCCGCAACGTGGTGGGGACTTTCAGCCACAGACGACCGAGCGCGAGAACCGCGGCCATCTCGGTCGGGCCGATCCCCGCCGCGACGGCGCCCATCGCGCCGAGCATGTTCGTGTGGGAGTCGGTCCCCACCGCGAGGTCACCCGGGACGACCCAACCGTTCTCGGCGAGTATCTGGTGACAGATCCCGTGGTTTCCGACGTCGTAGAAATGCGGGAGGCCGACCTCGTCCGCGAACTTGCGCAAGATGCGATGAAGGACCGCGGCACCCTCAGTGGACGCCGGGACCCAGTGGTCGATCGCAATCACGACGCGATCGGGGTCCCAGACGCGGGTCGCTCCCATCTCATGGAACGGTTGCACGGTCTGCGCCCCCTGCTCGTGCATCATCGCGAGGTCGACACGACCCTCGACGATCTCGCCCGGGACTACCGACTCCTTCCCGCTCGCGCGCGCGAGGATCTTCTCGACGAGGGTATGGCCGTGACCGCGAGATACGGCGCTCATGCCCTCACCTCGATGCCGGCCTGCGCGACCATCGCCCAGAACTCCTCGTCGGAGATCCCCGGCTGCTCGAAGAGGGCACGGTACTCCTGGAGGAAGCGGCGGAGATCGGTCTTGGAACGGGACTCGCTCGTCGCCTTCACGCGGCGAAGCAGTTCGAGAAGGACGGGGTCGCTCGGGTTCGCCCCTCGCTCCTTGAGCTTCTCGCTCAACGCGGCCTTCCCGGTGTGCTTCCCGATCACCATCTGGCGGCGGCGACCGATCGCCTCGGGCTGCATCGGCTCGTAGGTCGCGGTGTGTGCGAGTATGCCGTGGGTGTGAATCCCCGCCTCGTGCGAGAACGAGAAATATCCCACCAGCGCCTTGTTTGCCGGTACCGGGATGCCCGACAGCTCCTCCACGAGGCGGGAGAGCTCGTAGATTCGTTCGGTCTTGAGGCCGGTGTGGACGCCGTAAAGCCGTTCGAGGATGAAGACCACCTCCTCGAACGCAGCATTTCCGCTGCGCTCTCCGAGACCGTTGACGCAGGTGTGCGGCGCGACGGCCCCAGCTTCGAGGGCCGCCAAGGTGTTGGCCGTCGCGAGACCGAAATCGTTGTGACAGTGGACGGAGAGGTCGTTCGGATGTACGCGTCGCTGGAACTCGCCGAGCCACCAGCGAAAGGTCGTCGGGGTCATGATGCCGACCGTATCGGCAACCACGAGACGGTCGGCTCCGGCGGCTTGGACGTCGCGGTAGAGCCGCTCGACGAAATCGAACGGCGCACGGACCGTGTCCTCGGTGACGAACGAAGTGTGTAAGCCGGCCTCCTTCGCTCGCCGGACGCATGCGAGGGACGCCTGCCGCACCTCCTCTTGGCTCATTTTGAGCTTGTAGCGGAGATGCACATTGCTCGCGGCCACGAAGATGGCGATGTGGCTCGCGCCGCTCTTGATGACCGCGTCGACATCACTCAGGACCGTCCGGGCGGATCCGAGAATATGGGATCGGAGTCCGGCGTTCGCGAGCCGGGCCACGCTCTTCGCTTCGTCCGCGGAGACCACCGGGATTCCGGCGTCGATGATCGGAACCCCGATATCGGAGAGGAGCTCGGCGATCTTCAGCTTCTCCTCTGGGGAATAGTGAACCCCCGGCATCTGTTCGCCGTCGCGCAGCGTTTCGTCCCAGAACACGATCGGGTTGGCGAGATGGCGTTGGTCGGCGGTTCGGGAGTGGAAGTCCTCGACGAGGAGTTCCTCCGCGCTCATCCCCCGAAGCGACCGGGACCTCTCAGATAACCTTGGCGCGACGCCGCACCCTCTCCGCTGTACGGAGATGCGGATGTATCCTCAGCTCGCGGCCCATCCGTTAAATACACTGCCCGATTCGAATCGCCCGGAGACCTGGCGAACGCTGGGATAGAGGCAATCCGTCATGAGCAGCTCCGTGGCCAACATCTCCAAGCATGCGACAGGCTCCGAGACAGCTCCGCCGACTTCGAGAAAGGTCCTCTCCGACCTCAGCGTGATGATCGGCGGCCAGGGGGGCGATGGGACCCTGACGGTGTCGGACCTCTTGGGTCGATACTTCCGCAAGCTGGGCCTCTACGTCTACACATCTCGGAACGTTCTCTCCCGGATCCGGGGGGGCCATGCGGACGCATCGGTCCGAGCTTCGAGCCATCCCACCTCGGCGGTCAAGCCGGACGTCGATGTCCTCCTCGCGTTCGACCACGAGGCGGCGGAGCTGGGGAGTAAGGAGCTCGGGCCGGAAGGCGTGATCATCTACGACTCCTCGGTGTTCTCGACCTCGCTCCCGAACTCGTATGGATTCCCGTTCGCGACCCTGGTCGGGGGTCAAGTCGGACAACCGATCTACAAGAACACGGCCGCCTACGGAGCGGTCAGCGTGCTCCTCGGCTTTGATGAGACCCTTGCGCGGCAGGTTATCGAGGAACGTTTCCAGCGACGCGGCGCAGAGGCCCTCCAGAAGAACCTCAAGGCGCTGGAAATCGGACGACAGGCTGCGTTCGGAGTGCCCGAGATCCTACAGCGCTGGACCGTCCAGCCGGGCGAAGCCCACGATCAGATCCTGTCGATCGGCAACCAAGCCGTCGCGCTCGGATTCGTTGTCGGAGGGGGCCGCTTCTTCTCGGGCTATCCGATCACGCCGGCGACCGAGATCATGGAGTACCTCCAACGGTACCTCCAGCCGTTCCACGGCGTCGTCCGTCAGGCCGAAGACGAGCTCGCGGCGATCAACAACGTCCTGGGGGCCGCGTATGCGGGCGCGCGGGCGATGACCTCCACGAGCGGTCCGGGCCTCTCCCTGATGACCGAGGGGATTGGGCAGGCCGGAGCCGCCGAGATTCCCGTCGTCGTCGCCGATTGCCAGCGCGTCGGCCCATCGACCGGGGAGCCGACGCGGCACGAGCAATCCGATCTCGCCCACCTCGCCCACCTCGGGCACGGAGAGTATCCGCGCTTCATCATCGCGCCCGGGACCGTCCTCGAGTGCTTCGAGATGACCGTCCAGGCGCTGAATCTCGCTGAGAAGTGGCGCCTCCCGGTAATCCTCCTCCTGGATCAGGCCCTTTGCCAGAACACGGTCACGAGCCCTCCGTTCGACGTCTCGAAGGTCAAAGTCGAGCGGGGGCCGATCCTTACGAGCGACGAACTCGCCAAAATGGCGGAGTACCGGGTCTATCAGTCCACGGACACCGGCGTCAGCCCCTACGCGCTTCCCGGCACGCCGGGAGTGTGGGCCGAGGTCACCGGGAACGAGCACGATGAATGGGGTCACGTCTCGGTCTCCGTCCCGAACCGGGTCGCGATGATGCAGAAGCGGATGGGCAAGATGACCAAGGCCGCGCCGGATCTTCCCAAAGGGAAATTCTTCGGCCCCGAGGATGCGAAGGTGGGGATCATCGGGTTCGGCAGCACGACCGGGCCGATCTGGGAAGCCCAGGACCTCCTTTCGCAGCGGCGCGTCGCGACGCGCTTCTACCAGCCCCGAACCCTCTATCCGGTCCTCGGGTCAGAGGTCGATGCGTTCCTCAAGTCGGTCGAGGTCTGCTACGTCGTCGAGCACAATTTCACGGGCCAGTTTGCCAACCTCCTGCGCGAGGCGGTACCGTGGCACCATGCGAAGCTCAAGTCGATACTGAAGTACGACGGTCATTCGTTCCGTTCCCCGGAGCTCGTGCGCGCCATCGTGGGGGGCGCCTAGACCATGGTACAATCCGCCAAGCCGGTCCAGCCGATCTGGTGCCCGGGTTGCGGGGACTTTGGGGTCCTCGCCGCGGTGAAGAAAGCCGCGAACGAACTCAAGATCCCTCCGCACCAGCTCGCGCTCGTGGGGGGCATCGGTTGCTCGGGATCGATCCACAATTTCCTCGAGGTCAACGGAATCCACGCGCTGCACGGGAGGCTGTTGGCCCAGGCGATCGGGGTCAAGTTGGCGAACCCCCAGTTGACGGTCGTTGCGGCGGGCGGCGACGGCGACGGATACGCGATCGGCATGGGGCACTTCATCCACGCGTTCAAGCACAACGTGAGCCTCGTCTACCTCGTCATGAACAACGAGACCTACGGGCTTACCAAGGGCCAGGCTTCGCCGACGAGCCAGATCGGTTTCGAGGGGAACATCGAGCACCCGTTCGACGCGATCCTGACCTCGCTCTCCATCCCCGTGCCGAACTACATCGCCCGCACATTCTCCGGTGATCCGAAGGCGATGACCGCCATCCTCGTCGAAGCCCTTCGGTTCACCCAGGACCACCGCGGGTTCGCCTTCATCGAGGACCTCTCCCCGTGCGTCACCTACAACGACACCTACAAGCTCTGGCGGGAGAAGATCCAGGACGTCTCGAAGCTCGACGGGTATGATCCAACCGATCGGCAGGTGATGTTCCGCCTCTGCCAGGAGACCCGCGAGAAGGGGAAGATCCCGGTCGGCGTCATGCACCGGCCTTCCGAGAACGAGAAGGACGAGATCGGCCTCGAGAAAGCCCTGCTGCCGGACGACCTCGGTCCGGCTCGGGCCGACCTCTCGATCGACGCGAACCTAGCCGGGTACACGAAGCTGATCCGCTCCGTCACGTAGGGGGCGGGTTCGACCCGGATGTGGATCGGGATCGACGACACCGACAGCCCGCGCGGCGGGTGCACGACCTGGGTCCTCACCGAGCTGCTGGCCCTGGCCCGCGACCGCGGTATCGATCTCATCGGATTGCCGCGCCTGGTCCGGCTCAATCCCAACATCCCATGGAAGACGCGAGGGAACGCCGCGCTGAGCGCCTGCTTCGGACGGGGGCGCGGCCCTCGCCAGGTGGTCGGGGAGATCGCCGGCCGTGCGATCTGGTCCTACCGCGCCGGACGGGATCTGCCCGCGCGGGAGGCAGAGGACTGGGAGCGCGCGGCGTGGAACGTAGTTTGCCAACGCTCCCAGCGGGATGTCCCCGGAACGGACCCCGCGATGGTCTCGTCTCCCCGACGCATGCCCGCCCGCCTATACTGGAGGGCCGTCCGCGAGATCGTCCCGACCGCCGATGCCCGGCGCATCGTTCGGGCCCATGGCGGCCGGCTGCGCGCCATCGGTAGCGGGCAGGGAGCGGTCGGGGCGGCCGCGTCCCTGGCGTGGCCGGGACGCCACGCGACGTTCGAGGCGATCGCATACCGCATCCCGGACCGGATCGGTCAACCGAGGAAGATCGACGCACGCTCGGTCCGCACAGCTCAGAGCACCTATCCCGATCTGTTCCTGTGCTGGGATGCCCGAACGCGTCGCCTCCTGGTCGCCCCCCACACCCCCTGCCCCATCCTCTACGGACTGCGGGCTCGGACCCCGATGGCCGCGATGCGCGCGAGACGGATCGTTCGCAGCGAGCCGGTCGAGCGGTGGGTCCTCTTTCGGACGAATCAAGGAACCGGGGATCATCTCCGGACGATCGGGATCGATGCCCTCGCCCCGCGTACGAGCGGGCGCATCCGCGGCCGTGTCGGGGCGCCCCCTCACTCCCGGCCGGGCGGCCACGTCACGTTCCCCCTCGTCGACGCGAAGGGACGGACGATCGCGTGCGTCGCCTTCGAGCCCACGAAGACCCTGCCGCGCGTGGCGCGTCTCCTGGACGTGGGCGACCGGATCGCGGTCTGGGGTTCGCGGGGGATCGAACCGGTCCTCCGGATCGAGGGCATCGAGGTGCAGCGCTGGAGCCCCGAGCGGGGGCCGCCGCTTCCTCCCACGTGTCCCCGCTGCACCCGCCCGTCGCACTCGCTGGGCCGCGCCCGCGGGTATCGCTGCCGATCGTGCGGGGCGCGCTGGCCTCCCGAAGCCGCTCGGCGCGCGACGAGGCCGGCTCCGCTTCCCCCGGGCGCCTATCACCCGACTCCGAGCGCGCGACGCCACCTCGCTCCGCTCGGACCCGAGGCGCCCGGCGACGCGCTCTCTTTTTAGATGGACCTCGGTGCCGGGAGGGATGACGAGCGCGCCGCTGAAGGGATTCCGGGACTATACGCCCCCGGATGCGGGGGCCCGCTCGCAGATCCGTGCGCAGATGCGCGCGGCGGCGCGACGCAGCGGGTTTGTGGAGCTCGAGACCCCGAGCGTCGAGGCGCTGGATCTCTTCACGACCAAGAGCGGCGAGGAAATCGTCCGTCAGCTCTGGGACTTTACGGACAAGGGAGGTCGTCACGTCGCCCTCGTTCCCGAGACGACCCCCTCCCTCGCCCGCGTCTACGGCGCGCGCGCGAAGTCCGAGCCTCTTCCGGTCAAGTGGTTCACGGTCTCCAAGTTATGGCGTTTCGAGGACCCGCAGGCGGGAAGGGAGCGCGAATTCTCCCAGTTCAACCTCGACGTCTTGGGCGTGCCGGGGATCGAGGCCGAGGTCGAGGTCCTCGCCACGTCGGCCGCGGTCCTCGACAGCGCCGGTGCCGAGGGGCTCTATACGTTCCGTATCAACGACCGGGCGCTCGCAGAGGGCATCGGCCGGGCCCGGGGCATGCGGGAGTCCGCCCCGTACTTCCATGCCGTAGACCGCTTCCGCAAGAGCTCGCCGGACGAGTTCCGCACCGAGCTCGGCCGCGCGGGGCTCTCCTCCGACGATGCGCGTGAGCTCCACGAGCTCTTCCGATCGGTGGCGACCGGGATCCGCCCGGGCGAAGCCGAGCCGTTCTTCGATCGGATCGCCTCCCCGGGCCTGGACGCTCCCGCGCGGGAAGGGCTCGATCGACTGCGGCGGATCCTAGATCTCGCGGAGGCGGCCGGGATCGTCGACCGCATCGTCGTGGACCCGACCGTGGTGCGGGGCCTCGCGTACTACACGTCCTCGGTCTTCGAGGCATTCGCCACGTCCGGCGACGGGAGGGCGCTCTTCGGAGGCGGACGGTACGACCATCTCATCGAGCTCTTCGGGGGCCCTCCGACCCCCGCGGTGGGGCTGGCGATCGGCGACCAGACGTTGGAGGGCCTCCTGCGCCAGAACCAGCGCTGGCCCGACGGCGAGCCTCCCATCGATACGTACGTGATCTGCGTGCGCGAGGACCTGCGGCGCGAGGCGACCCGTCTCGTCCGAGACCTGCGGAACCGCGGCATCAGCGCCGACGCGGACCTGCTGGGCCGCTCGTTCGCGCGACAGCTCAGGGAAGCCGCGCGTCGGCGTGCGCGGCGCGCGTGGATCCTAGGTCTGAAGGAGGCCGGCCCGGATGCGATCGTCGAGCGTGATCTCTCGTCGGGCGCACAGCGGGAGTTCCCACGGAGTGAGGCTCGACGCTCGGAGTGAGCCCCTCGATCGTTTCCGCGTCCCAGAGCAAGATGCCGGGCGGCGACGGCGCGTTGTCGATGTAGCCGTACCAGTAGACGACCGCCCCCTCGCCGAAGAGCTCGGTGTACGGGCCGAGCTGCCGGCGGAGGTTTTTGCGCAGTTCGACGTCGTCCCCGAAGTTGGCCTTCGACTCGATCCATGTGATCTTCTGTCCGTAGAAGTAGATCGGATCGTCCAAGAGCGCGTCCGGGGTCTTCGCGTACTTGCCCCGCAGGTCGCTCTCGGTGCGGTAGCCGACTCCATGCCGCTCGAGCCATCGTTGGAGGCGTTCCTCCCCCTCCTTGCCGCGGGCCCGCTGGAGCTCCATGCCGCGAGGCGAGTAGATGAGGTCGGCCTCGAGCAACCGGGCTACCTCGGTGCGCAGGCGCGCGTCCGGTGCGGTGTCGGGGTGCAGGAAGACCTGCCAGACCTTACGTCGCGGTATGCCGAGCTCCTTGAGCATCATCTGGCCCATCAGCACCGGAGGGAACCGCCACTCCCGTGCGATGTCGAGCATCGAGCGTCCCCGCCTCCACTGCGCCACCAACCGGGGGATCTGGCGTTGCACCGGGTAGAATCGCCGGGTCGCGTCGCGCGTGACCCGGTGCGTGTGGATCACGAAAAGGAGATTTTCGTCCCGGTGCTCCTCGTGCGCGATGCGGTGCACGTCCTCGACGGTCGCAAGCGCGTCGTAGAGGCGCTGGTAGGTCGCTCGGTCCATCTACGTGTCTCTCAGAAGCCCCGAAAGGTCCGCTCCAATCACGCGTCGCCGCACAAAACGTTGGCCGGACCGCTACGGGTCCCAATCGACGCCGATCGTCCGGTCCCCGATCTTCGGTATCGGGGGGGTCCGCCGCTTGTGGCGATGGGCGACGACCCGTTGGGCGTACTGGCGCACCCGTTCGACGGGCTCGCCCGTGCGAACTGCGATCTCCTCCTCCGGGATTCCTCGCTCGAGCCCGTGGAGGATGCGGTCGAGCCGGGCGTAGGGAAGCCCCAACTCCGCCTCGTCGGTCTGGCCCTCCCATAGCCCGGCGGTCGGCGCGCGCTCCCGGATCGACCTCGGCAGGTCGAGTCGCGCCGAGAGCTCCCATACCTCGGTCTTATAGAGGTCTCCGATCGGCATGAGATCGGCGCCGCCGTCGCCGTACTTCGTGAAATATCCGAGCAAGAGCTCGGACTTGTTCCCGGTCCCGACCACTACCCGCCGCCTCTCCCGAGCGAGGGAGTAGAGGAGGCTCATGCGAATCCGCGCCTTGGTGTTCCCGAGGGTCACCCGGTCGGTGATTTCCGGAACCGTCGCCCGGTAGGCCGCCTCGATCGCATCGATGCCGAGCGTCCGGTATTCGATCCCGAGCGATCGGGCGTACTGATCGGTCTCCCGCGCGAGGTCCGCCGGGTACGAAGCGTCGGGCATCGAGACGCCCAGGACCCTCGCCTCACCGAGAGCATCGCGAGCCAAGCGGGCGACGATCGCGCTATCGACTCCGCCCGAAAGGCCGACGACGGCCCCTTCGTTTCCGTGGTAGAGGCAGTGCGAGCGGAGGAACGAGGTGATCGTCTCGACCGCATGCTCGGGCAGATGCGGAACAAGATCCTCCGCGGTCATGCCTCGACGCCGAGAACCTCCAAGCGTCGCACCGCCGCGTACTCCGAGCGGCACGCACAGTCGAGGTCGGCCAGCCCGTCGAACCGCTGGTCGAGCGACGCTTCCTGGATCGCTGCGAGAACGCGCGCGTCGCACGCTCCGCAGTTGTGCGGCCCCCGCGCGAGCCCCCCCGCGGTTGGAAACGAGACGAGGCGAGCCGATCCCCGCGCGCGGGCCCCCCGGGCCAACCCTTCGACGACGCTCCACAGCCAGGGAGGGCGGTATCGGCCCCGGTGGTAGAGCCACTCCACGACGGTCCCGTTCTGGATGTGCACGGGATTGATCGACAGCGCATCGAAGTGCTCCGCCGCCGTCACGATGCTGCGGACGACGTCCTGAACCGCCTCCTCTTCCGTGAGGTACGGCGGTTTGAGCAGAAGGTAGCCCTTCGCCCGCGCGCCCAGCGCGCGCACGCGGTCGGCCGCCGCGAGGTACTCCGCCGGCGACGCTCCTTTGTTGACGTACCGCCGCAGGACCACCGGGTCCGTGGACTCGAGGCCGAGGGCGACTTCGAGCTCTCCCGGGAAGGCCTCCTTTAGCGGCCCCAGGGCCGCGTCCGTCGGGAACTCCGGGAGCGTCTCGAACAAGAGGCGACGTGCGTTGGAGAACGCGCGGACGACGGCCAGACGGCTCGCGGGATCGACCTCGCGGTCGTCCAAGAAGCTCCCCGACGTATAGATCTTCACGTACGGCTCGTTGCGGTAGCGGCGGGCGGCGCGCTCCAGTTGCGCGGCCAATTCGCCGGGCGTCGCGGAGCGTCCGAGCGTGTCCTTAGAGTATCCGCACATGGAGCAGCCTTTGACGTCGGCCCAGTAACACCCGCGCGTCTTCAGAATCAGGACGAAGGCGGGGACGCGTTCGTCCCCAATCGCTTCGGGCTCGACCCATTGGTTGACGTACTTCGAAGCCGCTTCGGGCGGTGCCGGATCGGGCCGGCGCTCGGTGGCGACTCGCCGGGCCAACGAAGGCGTCGTCACGGCTCCTCAAGCTCGATGTCGACCGGACTCGCGTCGATGAGCTTCAGCTTCTCCCGCAACGAAACCGGGGCTACGAACTCGACGACGTCCTCGTAATGCGTCCGGTCCGGGCGGATGAGATGGCCCGGCGAGCCTCCGATCTTCGCGGGAATGCACATCGCGCCCCCAAAAGTCCGGCCGCTCGCTTGGAAGCCGTCGATACGGATTCCGGTCCACTGCTTCACCATCGCGGCGCGGCGGCGCATCTCTCCATCGAGGCGCACGTTGAGCGTCCCTGGGAAGGGTGCGTAGCCGATGCGCGAGGGGAACTGCTCCGCGTACCCCGGCTGGCTCAGGTAATAGCGCCCCTCTCCGAGCCCGGATACGACGATCCCGTGAAGCTCGAGGCGGCTCGGTCCCTCGAAGATGCGCCGGAGCGATTGGTACTCCGCGCGCAGAGCGTCGATGCCTTGCGCGGTGAGGCTGAGCCGGGGCCGGCGGCCGTGCACCGTTCTCGCGATGTCGCCGGCGCGCTCCAGCGCGAGGAGGCGTCGGTCCGCCGCTTGCTGGCTCATCCCGATCTGTCGGCCTACCTCCCGCGACGTCACTTCGATCGTTCCTCGATCCGCTCCGGCCACCGCGAGCGCGCGGAGGACGCGAAGTTCCTCCGAGCGGGAGCGGTTGGTTGGCGACTTCGCGGGCGCGGGGGAATCCGAAGAAGGGATCATGCCGTCGGCCAGGCCGTGCATGGCCTAGCCCTCCTCTGCCCGGCGATCATGTTCTCGGAGTTCCTTGGGTAGAGAGGCGCCGACGCCCGAGCCCCTCCCGCCCGCAGGCAGCGGGGAGGTTTCTTTAACGTTCACGCAACCGGCCGCGGAACGTTTTGAGCCCGCTCGTGCTCGTGGCGGTATGCCCGACGGATCGGCCGGTGGCCGCGGGCTCGACGGTCTGGTCGTCGGGCAGTCCAAGATCAGCTGGGTCGATGGGGAGGTCGGCTCGCTGGTCTACCGCGGCTTCGACATTCGCGAGCTCGTTCCCGGGACGCGCTATGAGTCGATCGCTCATCTTCTATTGTATGGCGATCCCCCGCCCGAGGACCCTTCGCGCCGGGTCAGCGAAGCGCTCGCGGCGCGACGCGAGCTC
>JAJYUO010000153.1 GCA_021792485.1 Thermoplasmata archaeon | reverse complement strand
GCGGGAGCGTCCACCGGATCACGGACCCTATTCGGTCGGAGGTCCACTGCGCGGACTGCGGTCTGGTCTTTGAGATCCAACCGCTTGTGGCCACTCCGCCGGTCGCGCCGGTCGAGTCCGAGTCCGACGGGAGCGGCCGGGGGATCGGACCGTTCAGTCAGACGACGAACGCCCGGGGATCTCTTGGCACGACGTTGACCCTCTCCCGCGACGGTCAAGGGCGCCGGCTCGACTCCAAGCGTCGGTACGAGTTCCAGCACCTCAAGCGCGTCATGCAGCGCCAGACGAGCCGGGGCCCTCTCACGTCGGGGATCCGGGCGCCCGCCCGCAGCGAGATCGCCACCGCGTGCGAGCGCCTCGTTCTCCCCCCGTTGATCGCCACCGAGGCAGAGCGTATCTTCCGGGAGGCGAAGGCTCGTGGGCTTTCGCGCGGGAGGTCGCTCGAGTCGTGCGTCGGCGCGGCGGTCTATGCGGCATGCCGGGTCTACTCGGTCCCCCGCACGCTGACCGAGGTCGCCGACGCCGCGGGGGCCTCCCGCACGGACGTGGGTCGCGCCTTCAAGGTCCTCTCCCGCGCGGCGATTCTGCGGATCCCTTCGATCGGCATGAAGGGATTCCTCGCCCGCTACGCCGAGGAGCTCGCGCTGAGCCCTCTGGTTCGCTCGACCGTCGAGGCGATGCTCGACGAGGCGCACAAGAACCCCGAGCTGTCGGGCCTGAGCCCCCATGGCCTGGTGGCGGCGATGATCTGCGTCGCCTCGGACCAGCACGGCGAGAAGCGCTCCCGGGCCCAGGTCGCCCGGGTCAGCGCCGTTACCGAGGTCACCCTCCGATCGACGCGCCGGATCCTCGAGCGAACGCTATCGAACCCGTCGACGTCGACCGGATCGTAACGCCCGTTTTCCGTGCGAGACGGCTTATCTCGCTGGGGACATCTCCCGCCCCGGTGATGCCCGTCTTTCGATGGCCCCTGAGCGCCGAACCCCCCCGGCGCGACGTGGAACGGATCGTTCCGTGAGAGGGCGAGCGATGCCGGATCGCGGTAGTACTTTCCGCCATCGGCCCACCGTCATCTGGGACCCTCGCTTTCTCGACTACGACTTCGGACCGGGCCATCCGTTCGTGATGGAGTATCGTGGGTTGGCCGCTCACCTCCTGCGCGAGATCTCCCCCGCCTCGGGCGGCGCTCGCTGGCAGACGGAGGTTCCCGTCGCCGACCATAGCACTCTCCTCCGCTTCCATCGAGAAGAGTACATCCAGCTCGTGGAAGGAGCCTCCCGTCTCGAGCGCCGCATCTGGCTCGACTCCGGTGACACGCCGGCGTTCCTCGGCTGCCACGACGCGGCGGCGCGGATCGTCCAGGGATCGATCGACGCCGTGCGCGCCGCGGTCGAGCGTTCCGCGCCCGCCCTCCAGCTCGGCGGGGGCCTCCACCACGCCCATCGGGACCGCGCGAGCGGCTTCTGCATCTACAACGACGTCGCCCTCGCGGTCGACGAAGCCTGCCGCCGAGTGGGGAAGGTCGCCTACGTCGACATCGACGCCCACCACGGAGACGGGGTCATGTACGGGTTCTACGCCCGCGGCGACGTGCTGGATATCGACATCCATCAGGACGGCGCCTCGCTCTTTCCGGGCACGGGAGATGCTGCCGAGACCGGGGTCGAGGACGGGGCCGGCCTCAAGGTCAACCTCCCGCTCCCGGCCGGAGCGGGGGATCGAGCGCTCGTGAGCCTCCTTCATCGGGTGGTGCTCCCGATGGTGCGGGACTATCGGCCCCAACTGATCGTCCTTCAGCACGGCGTCGACGGCCACGCCGGCGACCCGCTCGCGCAGCTGCAGTACACGCGGGTCGGGTACGTGGAGGTGCTTCGCGAGCTCTTCGCCTACGCGCGCTCGGGCTGCTCGGGTCGGCTGGTCGTAACCGGAGGCGGGGGATACGACCCGGCGAACGTTGCTCTGACGCTCGCTCGCGCGGGCGAGATCCTGAGCGGGAGCTTGCACGGACCGCCGAGCAGCGCGGCGCTCCCCGCGGAGTGGCGCGACGCCTATGCCTTCCGAACGAAGGCCGAGGCTCCCCGCTTCTGGTCGGACGAGAGACCGGCGACGCCCGACGCCTGGACCCCGGCGGCGGAAGAAGCGCTGGTAGGCCGCCTTGAGTCCGGTCTCGGCCGCCGGTTTCCGAAGGTCCGCTAGGGAATCGCTCCCGGGCCGCCGCGATCAAGGAGATCGGCGTCGCTCGCCATTATCCCACGGTCGATCGCCGCGCGATCGAGGATGCGCGTGTACTCCCCTACCGCGTGAGCCCGAACGACCGCGCGCGACAGCACCGTGGCCCGGATCCATGCGAGCTCGGAGCGAACCCATGTCTCAAGCGGTCTAGACTGGGCATCCGTCGAGGCAGCCAGGAGAGCTTCGTCGATCAACTGGTCGCGATGCAGCCAGTAGACGAGGTAGCCCGCGAGCCGCCGCGCGGCCGAATCGTCGATCTCCGGGACCTCGGTCGGGATCGGGAAGACTCCGAGCGACCGGGCGACTCCACCGCGCGGGGAAAGCTTGTCCAACGACCAGCCCAGCGGATGGGCGGCGAGGGAGACGGGCCCGGACCGGCCGTCGTAGAAGATCGGCAGGAGTTCGCGGCCGTCCGAGAGGTCCGGAGGTTCCTCTCCCGGAAGCTCGACGTCGTCGATCTTCGCGACGCCCGCAGCGATCGTGGTTCGGAGCACGTCGTAATCGACCCACTGACCACGTCGCCGCAGCCGGGCCTCCCATCGCCGGCGTTCCGCGGCAGCCGTCACGGGGACAGCGACCGCGCGAGGCCGGAGAGCGCGACGTCGCGCGGAGCGTAGTTCGAGGTCGAGCCCCGAAGCGGGTTCCGAGGGCACGACGCCTTGGGCCCAATCGTCCAACGGAGCGAGGGAGAGACCGGGGCAGGAGAGGACAACGGAAGGCTGCCACGAGCGCCGTCCGGCGTACGGTTCGACCGGAAAGCTCGAGCATACGAGCGGACGTACGAGGTGCGCGATGCACCGGTCTTCCGACAATAACCGGCACGCGCCTCCGTCGGGGTAGGAACGGACATGCAGCACATCGGCCCGGTCACGGAGCACGGGGATCTCGTGAGCGGCCCGGAGCGAGGAGAGTTCGTCCGGGTCTACCCGAGGCTGGGCATAGCAGCATAGCGCGCACCCGGGCCGGCATGCGAAGCGGAACCCTCGAACGAGACGGTCGTCCCAATCGGAGAGGACCGTTGCCATTCTCCTTCTCCTTGAAGCGGCGACGCGATAGCGTTTTGCGCCGGGGGCGTGATGGATGCGCTACGCATTTAGAGCATCGACCGGCATGGAGGAGTGGGCAAGGTCCCCGGGT
>JAJYUO010000152.1 GCA_021792485.1 Thermoplasmata archaeon | reverse complement strand
GTGGCGCTCGGAACATACCGCGGACCGATCACCTTCCGCTCGAACGAGGGGCGTCCGTTCCACCGCTGGTGGCCGTATGTGCAGGGATACTCAGCCGAGTTTGTCCATACCCTGCTCTGCTCGGAGGGGATCGGACCCGGTTCCACCGTCCTCGACCCGTTTGCCGGCAGCGGGACGAGCCTCTTGGAGGCCCAGCGGATCGGCGCGCGGGCGATCGGCTACGAGCTGCTCGCCCCGGCGGCCCTCGCGGCCCGGGTCAAGACGGACACCGCCCTCGCGCCGGCGCCCCTTCGGCGCGCGGCGGCGAAGCTCCTTCGCCGTGCGCGGCGCGCCCCACCGGCTCCGCTGCCGTTCCTGCGGGAGACGCGTCGCCAGTTCTCGCCCCGCGCGCTCGCCCAGCTGCGTCGTCTGCGCTCCGTCCTCCCGCCGCAGGACTCGAGCGGCGTCGCCGACGCGCTTCGGCTCGCCTTCGCCTCGACCCTCGTGCCGACGAGCCGGCTGCGGCGGAGTCCCTGCCTCGGGTACGATCCGGTCGAGCGGCCGCGCCCGCTCCCGTTCGTCGAGTACGACCGCGTGATCCGGACCATGGTCGACGATCTCGGCGAGCGGATCCGCTCGGCCGAACCGCGAGGTCCGCCGGCCACGGTCCGCACGGGCGATTCCCGGAAGATCTCCCTGCCGGCCCGGAGCGTGGACTTCGCCGTCACCAGCCCGCCGTACGTCAACGGCCTCGACTACGTGATGAACTACAAGCTCGACCTCGCCTGGCTCGGGTACGTGCGCTCCTACGCCGAGCTCTCGGGCCTGAGGAACGCCGAGGTTGCATGCGATAACCTCCCGCGCACGGCGACGCGCGAGTACCGGGCGACCGACCGAGCCCCGGACTCCTGGCTCACGGAGATCCTGCCCCGCATCCGGGAGAACGTCGCGCGCAAGGGGACCTACCGCCGCGACGACATGCACGGAGTCGTCCATCGGTACTTCTGCGACCTCGCCGAGGTGGTGCGGGGCGTCTACCGGGCGCTGCGCCCGGGGGGGCGGTTCGTCCTCGTGGTCGGCGACTCGCTCCTCGCCGGGACCTACGTGCCCGGCGACCTATTGACCGCCCGGATCGGGCGAAGGCTCGGGTTCCGGATCGAGAGCGTGGATGTCGCGCGTTCCCGCCGGTCCGGCCAGCGTCGCCAGTTCCGCCTGCGCGAGTCGATCGTCACGCTCGTGCGGCCGCCCGGCCCCGGCGGCTAGAGGCGACGCCGCTGGAAGCAAACCCTTAGGTAGGACGGCCCGGCTGACACCGGGCGGACGGGGGAGGAGCGATGCCCGTGCGCCAGGCGGAACCGAGGTTCCTGGATCCCGTGCTGGGGATCGTCTTCGACCTGGACGGCACGCTGATCGTCTCGCAGCACGACTTCTACCGGATGCGCCGAGAGGCGATCCGGCTCGCCGAACGATACGGGGTCGGCCCCGGGGTCCTGTCGGTCGAGATGCCGATGCACCGGATCCTGGAGGCGGCCCGCGACCGGATCCTCGCGAACGGAGCTCCCGAGACCCTGTACATGCGCTTTGAAGCCGAATTCCACCGCCTCATCGATGGGATCGAGATGCAGGCGCTCGACCGGACCACCGTCCGCGACGGCGCGTTGGAGCTCGTTCGGGGCCTCGTGGCCCGCGGGTTCCGCATCGGGATCCTGACCCGGAGCTCCGAAGCGTTCGCCCGCGCCGCCCTCGTGCGGACGGGGCTTTCCGAGTACTTTCCCTACTTGCGCTCGCGCAGCTCTCCGGGACCGGCGAAGCCGTCGCCCGAGGCGCTGTGGTACCTGCTCAAGGAGATGGGGGTCCCGATCGGACGGGCGCTCTACGTCGGGGATCACCTGATCGACGCGGAGTGCGCGACCCGCGCCCGGGTCCACTTCTATGCCGTCCTGCCCGATCCCAAGGAGTTCCCGACGTCCCCGATGACGGTCGACCGGTTCCTCGCCGCCGGCGCGGAGGCGGTCGCGACCGATCTGGTCGAGCTCGCCCGCCAGCTCAACGTCGCGACGCCCCCGAAGGGCGCCGTGACGCCGCCGCCTCCCGCGAGCTGAGCCGCCCTATAGATAGTAGGCGTAGGCGTGGATGATCGCCCGCTCGGCGGTCGCCCATGCTTCCGGGATCTGGTTCCAGCCGTTCCTCAGGTCCCCGACGCAGTAGAGGCCGGGGATCGGCCGGCCATCCTCGTCGGCGAGCGCGCGGCAATCCTCGTCGGTCACGACGAACCCTTCGTCGTCGATGCGGCAGCCCAGCGACCGGGGGATCGCGCCGTGCTGATCGTACCATCCGAGCGCGCTGAACCCCTTGTCGTAGGTCCGGCGCGACCCGTCCGCGAACTTCACGCCGAACCGCTTCGCGCGGATCTCGTCGAATCCGACGACCTCCGTGTCGACGTGCCCGATCCCCTTCTCGGCCAACCGACCCGCGAGTTCGTTCCGCTCCTCGTGGGAGCTCCCTTCGAGCAGGGCCCGGCCGAGGGTCAGGAGCTCCACCGACTTCGGCCGGAAGTGGAGGAGGTCGAGCGCCGTCCGCGCGGCGAACGCGTCGTGCCCGAGGACGGCGACCGTGCGATCCGGCAGCGTATGGCCGTCGCACAGGATGCAGAAATCGACGATGCCGAAGTTCGCCCACGGGAAGATGGGGTCGATCTTGCCCCCGATGACCGGCATCCGGTCGACGACCCCGAGGGCCAGGACCGCCGCCCGCCCGCGGACCCCGTGGCGGCGCGCGAGCCAGTCGAACGCGACCTCGTACTCCCCGCTCGGGAGGCGGACGACGCCCGTGGCGGTCGCCGGAGTGACATACGTCACCGACGGCTCGACCTGGCGAAGGGCGGCGATCTGGAGATCGAGGAGCTTGTGGCCCGAGACGCCCTCGGGAAAGCCGGGGATGTTGTCCAGCTTCGGCGCGTAGTACGAGCGGCTGTACTTCGGCCCGCGATCGATGAGGAGCGCGGTGTGGCCGAGGAGCCCCGCCTTCAGCGCGGCGGCGAGGCCCGCGTGGCCGCCGCCGAGGATCACGACATCGTAGGTATCGCGCAGACGGGGAAATCCAGGCACCTTGAACGCAGGGATGCCCGCGTATTTCGCCCCTCGCGTCGCGCGCTCGCCGGGCCCGATGGAGCCAGGTCGTGGCGCAACGCTTATCCAAACGGCCCTTCCTCCCGACCCCCGGGTTCCACCAGCCGTGACCCGAACGCCGGGGAACGACGCGCTTGGGGGGACGCTATTTCTCGAGGACGGGAGTCGCTTCGAGGGGGTCGGCTTCGGTCGCGCGACCCGCCGGGTCGGCGAAGTCGTCTTCACCACGGGGATGGTCGGATACCCGGAGTCGCTGACCGATCC
>JAJYUO010000151.1 GCA_021792485.1 Thermoplasmata archaeon | reverse complement strand
CCACATCTACCGACGACCTCGCGCGCTCGTCATCCCGTATCCGCTGCGCGAAGCGATCCCAACGCTGCTCGCGCACCGCCCTCATCGGGACGTGGACGTGATCGTCGTGACCGACGGGGAGCGCGTGCTGGGGATCGGCGACCAGGGCGTCGGCGGGCTGGGAATCCCGATCGGCAAGCTCGCTCTGTACACGGTTGTGGGAGGCATCCGCCCGGACCGCACGCTCCCGATCGTCCTGGACGCCGGGACGAACAACCGCGACCGGCTGCAGGACCCGGAGTACCTGGGCTGGCGGCACGAGCGGATCGTCGGCGCCGCGTACGACGACTTTGTCGACCGGTTCGTCCGGGCCGTCCAGCTCGAGCTGCCGACGACGCTCGTGCAGTGGGAGGACTTCGGCGCATCCCACGCCCGGGCGATCCTCGAACGGTACCGCTCGGATCTGCTCACGTTCAACGACGACATCCAGGGGACGGGAGCCGTCGTTCTCGGGACCGTGATCTCGGCCCTCAACGTCGTCGGCGCTCGCCTTTCCGATCAGCGGATCGTGTTCTTCGGCGCGGGGTCGGCGGCGATCGGCGCGGCCGATGCGCTCCGGGCGGAGATGGTCGAGGAGGGCCTTGGCGAAGAGGAGGCCCGACGTCGGTTCTTCCTCATCAACCGCGGAGGTCTTTTGCACGCGGGACGTACCGACCTCAAGCCCGAGCAGCAGGTCTATGCGGCGACGGTCGACGAGGTCGGCGGGTGGGCCGACCCGCGGGCTGGCCCAATCCCCCTTTCGAGCGTCGTTCGCGCCGTGAAGCCGACGATCCTGATCGGGTTATCCACGGTCGGCGGAGCCTTCGATGAGCCACTGGTTCGCGACATGGCCCGCCATAGCACGAGACCCGTGATCCTGCCGCTCTCCAATCCCACGACCCATAGCGAGGCACGGCCGGCGGACCTCCTCGAATGGACGGACGGGCAGGCCCTGGTCGCGACGGGATCGCCGTTTCCCCCGGTCCGCTACGGCGGCCACGAGATTCCGATCGCCCAGTGCAACAACGCCTACGTCTTCCCGGCGATCGGCCTCGGGGTCATCGCGAGCCGGGCCCGTCGCGTCGCCCCTCCGATGTTCCTGGCCGCCGCCCGCCGCCTCGCCGAGCTCTCGCCAGCGCAGCACGATCCGCACGGCGCGCTCCTGCCTCCGGTGCGCGAGATCCGGTCGGTCGCCCTCGAATTGGCGATCGCGGTGGGCCAGGAAGCCCAGCGGTCCGGCTGGGCCCCCCGGATCTACGTCGAACAGCTGCGCGCCCGGGCGCAGGCCGCCCAGTGGGTCCCTTCGTACCCCGTCTATTCCACGGGCTAGAGCGGACGGACGAGCGCGCCTCTCGGCGAGGACGCTGCCTCGAGGTCGTTCGGGCCGAGACGAGACGGCCCGGCTCCCGTGCGGCGTAAGGCAATCTCCGCGGTCACGACGGAGCCGGCAAGGAACCACGGTTCGGGTTCGACTCGGGTGCCGCGGCGGTCGAGCGCGATGCGACGATGTCGTCGATGCGCAGCAGCATGGTGGCCGCCTCGGTGGCGCCGAGGATCCCCTGGCGACTGACGCGGAGGGGCTCGACGGCGATCGAGGACATGTCGGATACCCGCCCGGCGAGGACATCTACCCCCGCATGGAGATCCCCCGCCTTATGCCGCCGCCGGAGTTCGATCAACGTGTCGGTCGCGTCCATGCCCGCATTCGCGGCCAGCGTCGCCGGCACGACCTCTAGGGCGGAGGCGAACGCTCGTACGGCGATCTGCTCCCGACCGCCGATCGTGGCCGCAAAGTCCCTGAGGCGCGCGCTGAGCTCGATCGCAGTGGCTCCCGCTCCGGTAACGACTCTTCCATCCTCGATCGCGAGGCGGACGGTGGAGATTGCGTCGGTCAGGGAGCGTTCGGCCTCGTCCGCCACATGCATCGCTCCCCCCCGAACGAGGAGGCTCACCGCCTTCGCGTGCGGGCAGCCGGTGACAACGGTCACGCGATCGTCCCCGAACCGACGCTCCTCGACCCGAGCCGCGCTCCCGAGGTCGCGGGTTGTGATCTCCGTGGCCCGAGAGACGATTGCTCCGCCGGTCGCCCGCGACAGGAGCTCCAGATCGTCCTTCTTCGCTCGTCGAACGGCGTAGATCCCGGCCTTGGCGAGATGATCGGCGGCGAGGTCGTCGATCCCCTGCCGACAGAACACGACGTTCGCCCCGCTCTGGACGATCGCGTCGACCATCGTCATGAGGGAGCGCTCCTCTTCGCGTCGGAACGATTGCATCTGCTCCGCTTCGGTGATCCGGATCTCGGCGCCATACTGGGTCTTCTGGACTTCGATCGAGGCGTCGAGGAGCGCGATCCGGGCGCCATCGACCGTCTTCGGCATGTCGGGGCGTACCGCGGACTGATCGATGATATGTCCTTCGATCAGCTCGGAGTCGACGAGCTCGGTGCCCGGGCGCTTGACGATCTGGACGTCCTTCTTGTCGACGACGTGCCGCCCGTCCCGCTCCCCGGCGACTTCCATGACGGCCCGCACCGCGAGGGTCGATAGGAATGCCGCGTGCCCGGCCACTCCCTTCGAGTACATCGAAGTCATCGCTACCGTGCGCAACTGATCCGCGTCTTCGATGCGGACCGGACGGGCCAGCTCGTCGAGAAACTCGAGCGCCTTCTCCGAAGCGATCTGGTACCCCTGGACGACTACCGTCGGATGGATCTTCTCGTCGAGGAGCTCCTCGGCATTCTTCACGAGCTCGCCGGCGAGGATCACCGAGGTCTTCGTCCCATCCCCGCACTCCTGATCCTGGGCCTTCGCGACTTCGACCAGCATCTTGCCCGCGGGGTGCTGGACCTCCATCTCCTTCAGGATCGTGGCACCGTCGTTCGTGATCACGATGTCTCCGACCGGACTGATCAGCATCTTGTCGAGACCCCTCGGCCCGAGCGTCGACCGCAGTGAGTCGGCGATCGCCCGAGCCGCGCGCAGAATCTCCTTCCGGGCGCTCGACCCCTCTTCTCGTTCGGCCCCTTCCTTCAGCAGAAGGAGTGGCTGCCCCGCCAGCATGGACCTTGCCTTGAACGGCGTTCTCCCTACGGAGCGTTAATCCTCAGGTCAAGGGTCCTTGACGTTTCACGGCGGGTCGGTGGATGGTGGGCCGACGGAACTCGCGACGGCGCTGCACCGCTCGGGTAGGTCGCAGGCCGGCGGAGCGCCTCACGACGCCCCGGGAGCCCCTCCCATCGACTGCGACGCGCGCAGGACGGTTATCCCGCCCGTCCCCCGTCCCTCAATCCTCGCTCGGACGCCGGGCGGTCTTGCGGGGCGCCAACCGCGCCGCCGGCCCGCACTCGATCTCGGGTCGAACGGCATCCCTCCCGAGTAC
>JAJYUO010000150.1 GCA_021792485.1 Thermoplasmata archaeon | reverse complement strand
CTCCCCGCTCGCGACCTTCGTCGGAGGCGCCCTCGCCTTTCTCGTCTCCACGATCGTCGCGGTCTCGGTCGGCGCAGCGCTTTTGGTCGCCTTGGGGCCTTCGCGCATCGATCTTCTGCGCGTCGCCGGCGGCGCCTTCCTGATCGCGTATGCGATCTGGCTCGTCGTTCGGGCGGCCGAGCAGGAGATCGCGCCGCGCGTCGGGAGCTCCGCGCTACTCGCGGCATTCCTTGCCACGCTCCTGCTCGAGCTCGGAGATACCACGATGATCTTCCAGATCGTGTTCGTGACGACGTACGGCTGGGGGATCGTGCTGATCGCCGGCGCTGCCGGCCTCATCACGGTCGCCGCCGTCGGAACGACGGTCGGGCGGCACCTCGGCGTCCGAGTCCCGGCGGCTCAGCTCCGGAGGATCGTGGTCGGCGTGCTCCTCGTGGTCGGGGCGCTGACCGTGCTGTACGGTCTCGATCCCGCGCTCTTCTCATGGATCGGCTGACTCGGCGTCCCTCGCGGTTAAGAACGGCTCCGGTGTCCCCCGGTCGTGTCGCCCTCCCTCGCTGCCCGGCGCCGCCCGTATCTCCGCGACCCCGTACGCTCCGTGGACGTCACGCGCGTTCGGAACGTCGGCGCGCTGGTGGAACAATTCCAGACGTCGTCGATCCAGGCCCGCAACCTCGGACGTGCGCTCGCCGTGTGGGAGAACGCGCTCCGGGATCCGAAGCGCCCCACGGTGCTGATCGGCCTTGCCGGTCCCCTCATCGCCGCGGGCCTGCGCAAGGTGCTGCGGGACCTCATCGACTGGGGGCTCGTGGACGTCGTCGTCTCGACCGGTGCGGTCCTCTACCAGGACCTGTACCAGTCGATCGGCGGACGCCACTGGATGGGCACGCCGAGTGCGGACGACGTGAAGCTGCGCGACGTCTACCTCGACCGGATCTACGACACCTATGTCGACGAGCTCGAGTTCGAGCGAACGGACCGGGCGATCGGGAAACTGACGGAGGGGTTCGTCCGCCGTCCCGCCTCGTCGCGGGAGTACCTCGCCTACCTGGGATCGCAGTTCCACGATCCGGAGTCGATTGTCGCGACCGCCGCGCGCCGCGGAGTCCCGGTGTTCTCTCCGGCGCTGATCGATAGCTCGATCGGCATCGGATTGACCCTGTACTACCAGGCAAATCGCGCGCGCAAGGATCGCTTCATCCTGGACGCGATCCGGGACAATTACGAACTCGTCCAGATCTTGAACGCCTCTTCTCGCACCGCGGTCATCTACATCGGTGGCGGTACGCCGAAGAACTGGATCAACGACGGGATCGTGATGGCAAACTACGCCTTCGGCCGGGAAGGGGAGGGTCACTTCTACGCGCTTCAGATCACGATGGACACCCCCATCACGGGAGGCCTCTCGGGCAGTACGCTGGACGAGGCGCAGTCCTGGGGGAAGATCTCGCGCACCGCCCGAAGAGCGATGGCCCATCTCGACGCCTCAATCGGTCTTCCGCTCCTGGTCGGTGCTCTGTGGGACCGGCGGTCTCGTTGGCAGCCTCGGACGCGGTTGAAATTCAACTGGAACGGCGACCAGGTCCATCTGGAAAGGATTCGTTCGAAACGACGGTAGAGCGCCAACCTCGCTCCCCTCCCGCCTGGGATGAGCCGAGGACCGCGGCCGAACTCGATCGCTCCCCGGCTCCCGCGCTTCGATTGCAAGCCGCTAGGGCTCCGGATGCGCGGCGGCGCTCTCGCTCGGCCTCGCGTGCCATCGGGGGCAGTGCGTTCCGCGCTCGATCCGGGCTCTCTTTATCGGGCCCCGTGGCACCGCCTCGGACTCGGCCCGTATAGGAGCGGGGCCAGCGTCCGGTCTTCTCCGGCACAAAGACCCTTAAGGCCGAAGTACTCGCACGCAAACGGTGGATGGGGGGATGGCCGAGCAGAAATGCGCGAGTTGCGGCGGGCCGCTCGTGGCCGGATACATCGCCACGACCAACGGATCCGGACTCGAGTGGGCCCATGAGGCGACCGACCGACGCCTGCGACCGAAGGGGCTCGAGGTGCTCGTGCCGACCGGCTTCCAAGGAACGTTCAGCGCGAATCTCCCCGGCCTACGCTGCGAGCGATGCCGGACGATCCTGGTGAAGATCCCGTAGTCAGCCCGATCCCGCGATCGTGAGGCCGTCGCTCACGAGGCTCGGGCTCGATAGGTGCCCTGTCAGGACGCTGCGCGACCCTATCGCCCGGACGTTCGCGAGCAACGATGGCTGGCCGGGGGGCGCGAAGACCGGTCCGCCGAGGGTTCCGCCGCGCAGAGGGCCAGTGATCTTGCCGCGTTCGATCCGGTAGGCGATGCGGATCTCCCCTCCGAAAGTACCGCCCGTGGGGTCGGGGTTCGGCCAGCCGAGCTGGTCGATCCAGACTCCGTCGTCGATCCCTTCGATCAGTTCCTCGTCCTCTCCGTCCGGTCCGGGGGCGATCGACACGGGTCCCAGGTACGGGTGCGGCCGCGCGGTGAATCGGTACCAGTTCACGCGCTCGAAGATCGTCGTGCGCCCGGCCGAGCCGTTCGAACGGCGGTCAAACGCGGCGGCGTGCAGGAGGTCGTAGACCTGGTCGGCGGCGGCGCCTCCTTCGATGAGCGGCACACGTTCGGTAGGGGAGCCTTCGTCGTCGATGGGTGCGGAACCGAACGCCCCATCGATCCTCGGATCCCGACGGATCGAGATCCCGTCGGCCGCGATCCGTGCGCCTTCTTCGAACGCCATCTTCTGCAGGCGACCGGAGCCATTGAACCGGGCGCTCATGGCGCCGGGCACCACCTCGTTGAGGAACGCCGGGGGAAGCCCGACTTTTCGGACGCCGGACGGCGGCGCCTTCGCGACGCGCACGTCTCGCGCTCGCTGGGCCCAGCGCACGGTCTCCTCCGCGAGGGGGGCCGTGTCCAGTTGTGTTAGCTCTCGGGTGAGCCAGTACTCGCCGGGGGGCCGTCCCTCCGGCCCACCAAACGCCCTCACCGCGAACTCGAGCTCCGCGGTGGTGGCGACGTAGCTTGTGCGGAGCCCATCGCTATTGGCTACCGACGTCTCGATGAGGTTCGCCTTGACCGATCCGAAGCTCGGGGTGACGTCCTTAAGGCGCTCGTACGGAGCGAGCAAGGCGTGTACGTACCGGTCGACTTCCTCGGTCGGTCGATCCCACAACCCGACCGAGCAGATCTCCGGTCCTTGGGCGATCCGAGGGGCGTGCGACGGAAGCTCAACATGGGTCGCCGGGAACAGAGAAAGCTTTGCCGAAGACTCGGCCGTCTCGATCATTCCCCCGATCCCGGCGGGGCTGAGATTGCTTGTCGCTTGAAAATCACCCTCCCTGGCTTTGACATCGCCAAGAAGGCTACCGACCGCGCCGACCTCC
>JAJYUO010000149.1 GCA_021792485.1 Thermoplasmata archaeon | reverse complement strand
GTCGGGACTACTACGAAGTTCTAGGGGTACCCAAGACCGCGAGCGCGGACGAGATCAAGGGAGCGTACCGGCGCCTTGCCCGAGAGTACCACCCGGACATGACCCGGGAGAATCCGAAAGCCGCGGAGGAGAAGTTCAAGGAGCTCAGCGAGGCGTACGAGGTGCTTGCTGACCCCGAACGTCGCAAGCGCTACGACACGATGGGCTTCTCCGCCGTGGAGAGCGACTTCGGACCGCAGGGGTTCACGTGGCAGAACTTCACCCACGCCTCGGACCTAGAAGATCTCCTCGGTTCGAACCCGGTCTTCCAGCAGCTCTTCGGGAGCTTCTTCGGCGGGGGCCAGTCCTTCGGCGGGCCGATGCCGGGCCGCAACATCGAGGTCGGCATCCGCGTTCCCTTGACCGCCGCGCTGACGGGGGCCCGCTCCTCGCTCTCGATTCCGGTCGTCGGTCCCTGCCCGCAGTGTGCGGGCACGGGAGCCCGGGACGGTACCGCGCTCCAGACGTGCCCGACGTGCCAGGGACGCGGGCAGGTGCAGCGGGTCATCCGCCAGATGGGCGGTCAGTTCGTCACGATCGGACCGTGCCCGACGTGCCATGGCAGCGGCCGGAAGATCCTGGAGAAGTGCAAGAACTGCAAGGGCACCGGACAGGTCCGGGCGACCAAGCGCCTCGAGATCCAGATCCCGCCGGGCGTGGACACGGGCACGCGCCTGCGGCTCGCCGGCCAGGGGCTCCCCTCTCCGAACGGCGGTCCGCCGGGCGACCTCTACGCCAAGATCGAGATCGTGGGTGATCCGAGGTTTCGTCGAGATGGCCAGGACCTCTACACCGAGGTACCCGTTCCGCTGCGCGCGGCGATCTTGGGCGGCGAGGTGCCGGTGCACTCGCTCGATGGTCACGAGCTCCGCCTCAAGGTCCCGGCCGGTACGCAGCCGGGCCACGAGTTCCGGCTCAAGGGCCAGGGGCTCCCGAAATTCGGTGGTGGGAGCCGCGGCGATCTCTACGCGGTCGTGACGGTCGAAATCCCGAAGTCGTTGTCGAACCGCCAGAAGCAGCTCCTGGACGAAGCGTTCTCCGAGGATGCGACGCCGCGCCGGGGCTCGCTCTTCGGGCGTCGCGAGTGAGATCGATGCCGGACGACGGCGAGCCGGCCACGAGCGATACGTACTTCACGGCGCACCCTCGCTCTCGCTCGGCGCGACGGCACCTCCGATTCCTCTACCGCGGCGAGGTGATCGACGTCGAGGTCGATCGGGGCGTGTTCGCGAGCGCCGGTCTCGACCGCGGGACCGAACTGCTCATCGCGAGCACCGTCATCGAACCCTCCGACCGGGTCCTCGACATCGGGTGCGGGTGGGGGGCGGTCGGGATCGCGGCCGCGAAGTCCGCGGACTCCGGCCACGTGATCTTGGTCGATGTCAACCGTCGAGCGGTCCACCTGGCCCGTCGCAATCTCGAGCGCAACCGCATCGCGAACGCCGAAGTCCGGGCCGGATCGTTGTTTGATCCTGTCGAGGGCGAGCGGTTCGACCTGATCCTCACGAACCCTCCGTACCGGGCGGGTCGGCCGCTGATCGAGCGGTTGTTGTCGGAAGCTCCGGGCCACCTCGTCCCGGGCGGTCGGCTCGTCCTCGTGGGGAAGCGAAGCCAAGGCATCAAGTTCTACCAAGATCGCCTCGCCTCGTCCTGGCCGGGCCCGGTCGAGGTCCTCGCCCGCGGCTCCGGCTACCGCGTCGTCCAGGCCCGGCTCGGCGCCTCTAAGCGAAGACAATAGCGAGCGTCGGCCGACGGCGGCCCCGGAGGTGTACGACGGGCGTGCCCACCCTCGTTTTTGGCGAAGCGCTTAAAAAGGGAGGCCTGTTGCGCGCCGACACTCCCGCAGCGAGCCGAAGGCGCGAGGCTCAAGCGCTCGCGCGGGCGTACTCTCGCGAAGGTGGGAATCGCGCCGAAGAACCCGAAGGACGAGCAGGAACCGGCCGCGTCGGCAGCGGTAGCGCCGCCGATCGACGGCGCGAAACCGACGCCGAAGAAGGAGAAGGCGGATCGCGGGAAGGACGAGGAGAAGGAGGGCGGAAGCCGGGGGAAGGGGAAGAAGGGCCCCCTCGCTCCGACCGCCAAGGCCGGGGCTCCCGTATCCACGAACCCGAACTTCCGCTACATCATCCGCGTCGCGAACACCGATCTGGACGGCCGACGCCGGACCGCGCTCGCTCTCACGGGCGTGAGCGGCGTGGGACTACGCATCGCGGAGGCGACGTGTCAGCTCGCGGGGGTCGACCCGCACGGTCTCATCGGGGATCTTCCCGAATCGACCGTGGAGCAGATCGAGGCGACGCTGCTCGACCTTCCGAAGAAGCTTCCGGCGTGGATGACGAACGAGCCGCGCGACTACTCCGGCGGCGACACGTTCCATCGGATCGGCCCGGACCTGGAAACCGCCGAGCGCGACGCGATCAACCAGATGAAGATGATTCGGTCCTACCGGGGCGTCCGTCACGAGCGCGGACAGAAGGTCCGGGGCCAGCGCACCCGTTCCAACGGCCGCACCGGCATGGCGGCCGGAGTGCTGAAGAAGGCCGCCAAGGAAGCCGCCCAAGCGAAGGCGAAGGAGGAAGGAGGGGCTCCCGCCGCCCCCAAGCCCGCGCCCGCGAAGAAGGAGGCCGCCTAGATTATGGGCGATCCGAAGTTCGTCCGCCGTTCCTACGACAAGCCGAAGCACCCGTGGGAGGCGACGCGCATGGAAGAGGAGCGCAAGCTCCTGGCGAAGTACGGGCTCAAGAACAAGCGCGAACTCTGGAAGGCCCAATCGATGCTCCGCGGGTTCCGCCGGCAGGCGCGCGACCTGCAGGCCCGGCTGCGCGCCGGGGAGCCGCAGGCGGAGCGCGAGACGACCCTCCTCATCGAACGTCTGGTCCGGCTCGGTGTCCTGCCGGTCGGCACGCCCACGATCGACGACGTTCTGGCGCTTACGACGGAGGAGATCCTGCGCCGGCGCCTCGAATGGATCGTCGCGACGAAGGGCCTCGCCCCGACGCCCCGGGGGGCTCGGCAGATCATCGTACACGGTCACATCGCGATCGGCGATCATCGGGTGACCCGCCCGGGCTATCTCGTCAAGTCGGCCGAGGAAGCCCGGATCGCCTACGATACGACGAGCCCGATCGCCCGCGACGACCATCCGCTGCGCGTGGCACTGCGCGAGCGCGAGACGGCTCGGGAGGCCGCGCATGCGAACCCGGTCGCCGCGTCGGCTCCCGAGGCCGGGGAGGCGTCGTAGGCGGCCATGGCGAAGATCGGCATCGCCCACATCTACGCGAGCTACAACAACATCCACATCACCGTGACCGACATCACGGGGTCGGAGACCCTCGCGAAGGCGACCGGAGGCATGGTCGTGAATGCGGCGCGGGACGAGACGAGCCCCTACGCCGCGATGAAGGCGGCCGACCAGGTCGCC
>JAJYUO010000008.1 GCA_021792485.1 Thermoplasmata archaeon | reverse complement strand
CGCTTCCCCCACCGTCGCTCGGTCGGCGAGGTACCGATCGATCGCGGACCGGGCCCGCTCGTCCAGGATGACCTCGCGGTCCTTGTCGCCCTTACCGGAACGGACATGCAGCACGTTCCGGTCGAGGTCGAGGTCGTCCAGCGTCGCATGGCATAGCTCACCGACGCGAAGACCGCCGTATCCCAGCACGTGGATCATCGCGTTGTCCCGGGGGGACGGAGCGACCGCATCGAACAGGCGGTGCATCTCCTCCTCGTTGAGGTAGTGAGGAAGGCGTTCCGGCCGACGCGGGGGCTTCAGCTGGTCCGCGATCCCGAGCCCGAAGCTCCGAAACAGGCAGGTGAGGCCGCGGATCGTCGTATAGAGCGAGTTCTTCGAGTAGCGCCGCTGGATCGCGAGGTGCTCTCGGAAGGCGTCCAAGTCCCGGGTGCTCACCTCCTCGATCGGCTTGCGCACGAACGCGAAGAACATCCGGGCGATGTGCGTGTACTGCTTGACCGTGCAGGGACTGCGCTCCTGGCTGCGCAGATAGCGCTCGAACCGACGTACGGTCTCCTCCGGATCGAACCGGTCCTCGTCGGTCGGCGGGAGCGATGCCGCCTCCGCGGGTCTCGTTCGGGAGGAACGTCGAACCGCGGGCTCCGAGCGGACCCGAAACGTCGCCGTCGCCATCGCAATCGGTTCCGGCCGACTTTGGCCTAATAACCGTATGCGCGCAGAGGAAGCGGGACCGCACGCTCATGCGTCCGGAACCCGCCCTCTGGACCCGCGCGGGCTCACCAGACGACGGCGCGCGGCTCCCCACCACCGGTCGATGCGGGAACGGAAGAGCGCGTAGATCCACACGGGCCACACGTAGTAGTTCCAATGGTCCCACAGATCGGCAATCCCCCGTACTCCGCTGGTCACGCCGGCGCAGCCCGGACCCCATCCGAGGGTGAGGGCTTGGCAGTAGATCCCGCTCCCTTGCCCCGGCCACAGGAGGAACGGAAGAACCCATACGACGGTGATGGCGATCACGAGGGCGGCGGCGGTCCACCGACGCTGGACGAGGTAGAAGACGAACCAGAAGGCATTCGCGAACTGCTTCATCCCGTAGGTGAGGTATTCGACGACCTTCGCCTTCGGGCCGGTCCATCCGCGCAGGCCAAGGGTCATCAGGAACAGCACCGGAAGGTCGTTGAACCCGTTCGAGGCGAGGAGCGCGATGACCGGGCTCGCGAGCGTGAGCGAGGCGAATTCGTCCTTGCGGACCAGATACAGCATCCCGAGCCAAGCGGCGACGCACAGAAGCTCGTACCCGATGATCCCCGTGCCCGGGATCTGGAGGAACGAGATCAGGGGCAGGTAGGTGTCGTAGCTCCTCGATACGACGGAGTAGCTGAAGAAGGGGCCGTAGTGGACGGTGTATGGAACGGTCAGCAGGTGCCAATAGGGGTTGACGAGCGAGACCATCATGTTCCCGTAGATCGGGGTCGTGTACCCTTCGTCGGTCGCGCCGTTCCCGATCCCCGTGAAGATGCTGACGGTGGCCACGACGACACCGACCATGACCAGCTCTCGAAGGAAGCCCCCGGGGTCCCGGTGCGAGCGCCGCACGGTGAAGTACGTCGAGATCGCCAGCACGGTCGCGATGTCCCAGGCGATCGTCGAATACGGGGAGATCCCCCGGAAGGCGTAGATGACCGCGTTCACCCCGGCCGCGCCGCCGAGGGTGGCACCGAGCACGATCTCCGGGAGGTAGCGTTCGGTCCACCTCATGGGTGCGGGCGCAGGCCGGCCCCCCCACGTAAGGGTGGCGGCGGCGCGGCGGCATAAATATCGGCGTCGACTCCGCGGCAACGTGGAGTGCACGCTCTGTCCCGATACGGCCGTGGTCGACCAGCCCTACGCGGGCGCTCGCCTGTGCGAGAAGCACTTCCGAAGGTCGGTCGGCGAGCGGGTGCGGCGGGAGTTCCACCGCCAGATCCCTCGGTTCCCCGGCGGGACGATCGCGATCGCCCTCTCCGGAGGGAAGGACTCCTCGGTCGCGCTCGTAGAAACCCAGCGCTACTTCGGGCGACGACCGAACGTCGCGCTCGTCGCGATCAGCGTGGACGAGGGGATCGCCGGGTACCGGAGCCCCACGCTCCGAGCGGCCGAGCGGCTCACGGCCCAACTCGGGATCGAGCATCGCATCGTGCGGGCCGAGGACGAACTCGGAACGACGACCGACCGAGCCGCGGCCGCGTTGCCGGCCACCATCCCGTGCTCGTTCTGCGGCGTCTGGCGCCGTCGCCTCCTCAATGACCTCGCCCGGCGGGTCGACGCGCGGGCGCTCGTGCTCGGATTCAACCTCGACGACCTCGCCCAGACGATCCTGATGAACCTCGCCCGGGGCGACCTCGGTCGCCTCTCGCGGATGGCGCCGCACCGCACGCGCCAGCCCGGCCTCGTCCCCCGGATCGCCCCCCTCGCCGACGTCCCCGAGCGGGAAGTCTATCTCTACGCGCGGCTGAGCGGACTCCCGTTCGATCACGGGGAGTGCCCGTACGCCGCCCGGGCGGCCCGAAACGTGTACCGCGAGGTCGTCTGGCGGCTCGAAGAGGAGGTGCCCGGAACGCGTCACGCGCTCCGCAGAACGCACCGGGAGCTCGTCGATGCGGGCCTGGTCGGCCATCCCGGCGCGCCGGGTCGTTGCCTCTCCTGCGGTGCCCCTTCCGCCGGAACCCGTTGCCGAGCATGCGACTACCTCGATCGGGTCCGGCCGGTCACCGAACCCACGAGCGCCGAGGCGGCGTGAGCGCGCAGTCCGACCCCCGAGAATCGGTCGGGGAACGCGTGTTCGTCGTCGGCGCCGGGATCATGGGGAGCGGGATCGCGGCCCAGGCGGCCCTCGCGGGGTACTTCGTGACGCTCGAGGACGTTACAGCAGAGCTCGCCGATCGCGGGAAGGCGAACGCCGAGCGTGCGCTGGATCACCAGCTCCGCAAGGGGCTCCTCGACTCGGCCCGCCGGGAGGAGGCGGCCCGCCGGATCGACGCGGCGATCGGCCTCCGACGGGCGTCGAGCGCGACGATCATCGTTGAGGCCGCGCCGGAGAACCTCGAGATCAAGCAGGGGCTCTTCCGGGAAATCGAGAGCGCCGCCGCCGTCGACGCCGTCCTGGCGACGAACACCTCTTCGCTCCCGATCACTTCGATCGCGCAGGTCCTTCAGGACCCGACCCGGCTCATCGGGATCCACTTCTTCAATCCGGTCCTTCAGATGCCCCTGGTCGAGCTCATCCCCGGGCTCCGGACGCGCCCCGAGATCGCCGAGCGGGCGGAGCGGTTCGCGAAGAAGCTCGGGAAGACGGTCGTCCACTCGAAGGACTCGCCCGGGTTCGTGACGACCCGCGCGCTGGCCGTCCTGATCAACGAGGCTGCCGGGATGCTGCAGGAGGGCGTGGCGACCCGCGACGACATCGACACCGCCTACCGTCTCGGCTTCCACCACCCCATGGGCCCGTTCGAGCTCGCCGATCTCGTAGGGATCGACACGGCCGTCGCGATCCTCGACGTGCTCTGGGACGGCTTCCGGGACACGAAGTACCGCGTCTGTCCCCTCCTGCGCCAGATGGTGGCGGCCGGCCGCCTTGGCCGCAAGTCCGGTGAGGGGTTCTATCCGTACCCGGACCGCCGGAGCGGAACGTGACCGGCTTCACGACCGAGCTGCTCGACTTCCTCGCGATCTTCGTCATCGCTCTCGTCCCCGCGGTCGTCTATCTCGTCTGGGTTCGCGGGATCGAGCGGTACCGGACGATCGCGTGGGGTCCGATCGCCTCCGCCTTCGTCTACGGAGCCGTCATCGCAACGTTGGTCGCCGCGGCGATCGAAGCCGCCCTGGTCGCCGCCGGGACGAGCCTCTCCCAAGCGATTCCCGGGCCGGAGTTCTCGTTCCTCAACGGGAATTCGACCGCAGGGGAGTTCTTCCTCATCCTCGTGATCGCACCGTTGGTCGAAGAGGGCCTCAAGGCCCTCGGCGTCGTCGGCCAGCGCGCCCGCATCCAGATCCTCGCCGACGGCCCGGTCTTCGGGGCCTCCGTCGGTCTCGGCTTCGGGTTCTTCGAGACGGCACTCTACGCGATCGTCGGGTTCGCCATCGGGGGCCTGCCGGCCGCGATCGCGGTCATCCTCGTCCGCAGCGTCTCCAGCGTCCTTCTGCACGCGAGCTCGACCGCGATGTTCGGTTACGGCTACGCCCAGTCCCGCGTGCAACGAGTCCCGGGCGCCTCGGCTCGGTACTACTTCGTCGCAGTCGGGATGCACGGCACGTACAACGCCCTCGCGTCGCTCGGCGTGATCCTCCTCGCCTTCGGAGTCTCCAACACGATCGGAGCGCTCGCCGGCGACGTAGCGCTCGTCGCGGCGATCGCCTTCGCGGTGCTCGCGTTCCAGCACATCGCGCGTCTCATCCGGGAGACCGACTTCCCGTCGCTCGGAGGAGCCCGGCAGTTCCAGCCGACGGCGATTCGGCCGCGCACGCGGAGCTGAGCGGACGGGTTCCCGATGCGGGCCCGCGCACGACCGGCGCGTCCGATCCCGCGAGAGCGGAGTCGCGTTCGGCTCCGCCGGAATCCCCCGCGGCATCCCCGCCACCGGTCGGCGGGGCCGACGAATTCCCCGGCTCCGAAGCGCGGGGCGGCCTCGCCGCGGTCGCTGCGGAAAGGGTCCATACTTGCCCCCGTGAAGGAACGAGCCCCTTCGCCCGGAGTACCGCGCGCACGCGGCGCGCTCGACCGGCGTCGCCGACAAGGAACAGGGCGAACGCTCCGCGGCGTAGGGCCTTGGCGATCCCTCGCTCCACGCGCTCCGGTCGCAGCGCGCCGCTAACCTCGGCCTCCACATGCACATCCCGGCCTCCGAAAAACCTCCACGCCCACGTCCGCTGGGCTTCCGAGAAGTCGGCCGCGCGCTCTCGGGGAGACTCGCTCGGGCGCTCTTCGGCAACGAGGCGGACGCGGCCGTCGGGGAGCGTCGTATCGAACCGGCCTTGACGCACGATCTCGAGGCGACACCCCCGTCGCGCGAGAAGCTGCTGCGCGATCTGCAGGAGCGCGCGGTGCTCGGAGGTCTCCCGCGAGGCACCACTTGACCGGCCGACGCCGAGGAAGGAAGCCCCCCGCGCGGCCAGTCGCCAGCAACCGTCGCCCACGGCTTCCACCCACCGAGAGCGCTGAAGAACGTGCCATCCGACGGCCAGTCCGGTCGCGTCGAACGAGGACGGGCCGGTCGACCGGGCCTGCTCGATCACCTCCAACGGCGTGAACCCTCGAGGGTGGTCTTCGTCGAGAACCGAAGCAGCCAGAAGGAGCGCCTCGACCGGTCGATCCGAGCCGGGTGACTCTCGGCCGAGGGCCTCCACCGGCCCGGGGCCGTCTCCTTCGAATCGGCTGGCTCGAACCTGCTCCTTCCAGGCGTCGGTCGTGACCCCGGGCGGGCGCGCGACGTGGACCGGCTCGAGGTCCCCGTCGATCTTCCAGCCCGACCCGGTGGGGAGGGACGCGAGCATCTCCACCCCTCGGGATGGATCCAGACCGAGCCAGCGAGCCGTCTCGCCGGCGCTGGATCGGGGAATGCGGAAGCAGACATGGCCGGCCATCGATCCGGAGAGGGCCGCCTCCGCCTCCGGAGCCAACCGACCGGGGTACTGCGTCCCGGCGACGACGCGGATGCCGAACTTTCGGCCTTCGGTGAGAAGATCGGTCAGGAGCCGTGACGAGATCGCCTGGCATTCGTCCAGAAGGAAGAGCACGGGCCGTTCGGGAGAAGGGGTCCGAGCGACGTCGAGGTAGAGGCGGGCCAGCAATAGGCTCATGGCGAGGCCGGCGGCCTCGGGCCCGACCTCCGCGAACGGGATCCGGAGCAGGAGCGAGCCCCCGGTCGATCGCACCGCGTCCAGGGACCAACCGGGAATTTCGGGGGCGAGCAGCTCCTTCAACGACGGCACGAGCACTACCTTCGCGAGCCGCGCCCCGGCCGCCCAAAGGATCTCGGGCTGACGCTTGGCGACCGGCTCGATCTCCTCCAGAAAACGCGCCAGCTCCGGTCGCCGGGTGTTCCATCGAGCCGCCTCCCGCCGCTCCGGGCGAGCAAGCAGCTCGGCGAGATCCACGAGGGTGCCACCTTCCTCCTGGACGATCCGGACGAAAGAGTCGAAGATTCGCTCGAGACGGAACCCCCAGTAGATCTCCTCGCCCCCGAACGTCAGCCGCTTGAGGGCGGCGACGACGTGGGCGGCCAACCGGTCGTCGATGCGCCCCTCGCTGGATCCCAGGACGTCAAATCCCGGGACCGGGCGCTCCGTCGCGTCGATCGCCACGATGCCCCTTCGCGCCTCCTCCGATAGACGGGCAACGATCGCCGGGGCGAGGTCGCCGTGCAGGTCGAAGGCGATCACGGTCGTTCCTCGGACGATCGCCTCGATTCCGATCTCGGCCAGCGCCGACGTCTTGCCCGAACCGGTGGCTCCGAAGATCGCAAGATGCCCGGGCTCGGTTGCGAGCGTTCCCGCCGGCCGAAAGGTCCGGGGACCCTCCATCGTCCGCGCGGCGAGCGCGACCGACAGCTCGACCCACGCTCCCCGCGGAACGCTCCGGACGCCAAGCGTCTCCCAATCCCTGCGGGCCTCGCGGGCCGGTATCGGCTCGGCTCGGCAGGGCCGTCCCGACCGGAGGGCCCAATCGTCGACGATCGCTGCGACCGATCCCTCCGGGAGCGACCGACGATCGGACGCGTTCCGGCTCGTGAGCGTGAAGAGGGCGCGCCGGGCGACCGCGACGGTGTTCCCCCGGCCCGGAAGCCAGAACGTCTGGAGGGCGACTTCGCTTCCGGCTTCGGGCGCGGGCGCGATCGGCGGGACGGGGGGGCTATGGGTCTGCGGGGAAGGGGCGGGCCCGGCGGTCACGAGCGTCAGGACGCGGCAGAACGCGCGATCCTCGTCCCATCGTTGGGCTCTGAACCGCTCGAACGGCGGGGGATCGTCTCCGTTCGGGGGATCGAGAAGGTCGGCGGAGATCGGGACCCCGCGCACGGAGATCCGGACGGTGCGGCTCCCGAGCCGCTGCTCGAACACGGCTCCGGCGCCGGCCGACGCTCCGGCGACAAGCCGGGCGAGCCGCTCGCCGGCCGCGGGTCGGCGATCTTCGGTGAGAAATCCCCGAACGAGCCTCCGGCAGACCGATGCCATGCCGTTCTCCGACGGTGGGGGCGCCGCCGGGGTTCTTCAACCGTCGCGTCGGGCCGGAGGGTGCCCGCGCGGGGACGGGAAGGTTCAGTCGACGCCGGTTCCCCCCGGACGGTCCTCGTGGCGCCAGTCCCGGTCGCCGATCGACGCGTAGACCGCCGAGGCGGGCTCACCGGTTCCGGGATGTTTCCCGCTTTCCTTCGCGACCTCGCGTATCCGGGCCTTCTGCAGAATCCAGTAATGGATGCGCCAGCTCCGTCCCTGGGAGACCGTCGCATCCTCCTCCTGGCTCGTCAGGAGCCCTTCGTCCTCCAGCCAATAGAACCGATCCCGGTCTTCCCCTTGGAGCGTGTTGTCGAGCACCGTATCGTCCGGTCCGAAGTATCCAAGGACCATCCGCGCGGTCGGGGCGGCCTCGGAGGCTGGTATACGGCCGTGCGCGACAAGGGTGCGCTCGATCGCACGGGTTAGCTCCGGCTCCGTGATTGAGCGGGTGCTGTCTTCGTCGGCCTCACGTTCGGGCACGGAGCTCGGAGGGGGCACGCTGCGGGACCCTAAAGCGATGGGTGGGCCCCCCTCGACAACGTTTTCCGCTCCGCCGGGCCGAAGAGGCTCCGGCGATGGGCGACATCTCCTCGGTCCCGTTCGACCCTTCGGCCGAGGTGCTGGCGATCGCCCAGCGCGCGCAAGACGAGGCCCTGTGCGCCGAATGCTTCGGCCGGCTCTTCGGTCGCCTGGGGCATGGACTCACGAATCCGCAGCGCGCCGAGCGGATCGGCGAGAAGCTGCCCGGGCTCGTCCTCCGGACCGGTTCGGAGTGCTCCCTGTGCCGCGGCGCCTTCGATCGAGTGGGAATCTGGGTTGAGCGGGTCGTTCGGGCCGGCGCTGGGATCGAGTACCGACGGTTCACGTGCGGCTCCCGATGGGAACCGGAGGATCTCGCTCGGGAGGAGGAACTCGGCCGGCGGGTCGGAACCCCATGGGCCGAGAGCATCCGGTCGGCCTTCAATCGCGAGCTCGGCAAGAAGGTCGAGGCCGCGACCGGTGCGGCCGGGGGAAGCGAGCGCCCGGATATCGTGTTCCTTGCGGACCTACCGGTCGGTCAGATCCACGTGACGATCCAGCCGCTCTACCTCTACGGCCGCTATCGCAAGCTCGACCGAACCCTGCCGCAGACTCGATGGCCGTGCCGCGCCTGCCGTGGGCGCGGCTGCGAGAGATGCGGCGGGACCGGGAAGACCTACTCGGAGAGCGTCGAAGAGATCGTCGCTGCCCCGATCCTCCGCGCGACCGGCGGGGAGGGCACGCGCTTTCATGGGATGGGACGGGAGGATATCGATGCGAGGATGCTCGGCGGTGGACGGCCGTTCGTCCTCGAAGTCCGCCGGCCGCGTCGGCGGTCGATCGACCCGGCGGAGATCGCCGCCCAGATCCCGGCCCTCTCGGGGGGGCGGGTGGAGGTCGACGGGTTGCGCTTCGCCGACCCCGTGGAGGTCGTCCGGGTCAAGGAGGCCACGCCGGAGAAGAGCTACCGCGTGGTCGTTCTCGGCGAGATTCCCGAAGCAAAGGTTAAGGAGGCCCTGTCGCTCGCAGTCGCTCGAACGATCGCCCAGCGAACCCCGACCCGGGTCGCTCACCGGCGGTCCGATCGCGTTCGACCGCGGCGGATCGTGACGGCCGACCTCGCGTCGTGGGAGCCGGGGAGGTTCGCCATCGAACTGAGGACCGAGGCCGGAACGTACGTCAAGGAGTGGGTGGAAGGAGATGGAGGGCGCACCGAGCCGAGCCTCGCCGGGACCGTGGGGGTTCCCCTGAAGGTGGAGAGCCTGGACGTCCTCGAGGTCCACGATACTCACGGAGTCTAGTACGGAGGTTCGATCCGATGGTCAAGAGCTCCAAAGGGTTCCGCTCGCGCAGCCGCGGAACGTTCACGAAAGAGGTGCGCGAGCGCGGGCTACCCCCGCTCACCCGGTTCCTGCGTGAATTCGACATCGGGCAGAAGGTGGTCGTCCGGATCGAGCCGTCCGACCCCCACGGCATGCCGCACCCGCGCTACCAAGGGCGGGTCTGTACGGTCGTGGCGCGCGTCGGTCGCGCCTACCGCGTTGAGTTCCTCGATGGAGGCAAGCGCAAGCAGCTGATCGCCAACTCCATCCACCTCCTCCCCTCCGGCGGAGCGAAGGGGGTCGCGTAGGAATGCCCGAGCCAGTCCCGCTCTCCACGGTGAAGCAGATGCTGGTCGACGAGGCGGCCCGTCGGCCGCTTCCGCGGGAGGCCCTGCTCGCCCAGCAGCACGCCGAAGCGTTCGCTCGCTTGAGCCCGGAGGACACGCAGAAGATGCTCGGGGAGCTCGCCGCGCTCGGGTTCGTGAGCGTTCCGGTGGCGATCAAGATCGCCGATCTTCTCCCTCAGTATCCCGAGGAGGTCCGCCTCCTGTTCGCGAAGGAACGCCTTGCGCTGGACGAAGCGCAGATCACCAGTATCCTCGAGCTCGTTGCCCGGTACCGATGAATCGGAGGCGCTCGTTGTGGAGACGTACGCCATCGTACTGGACTACTTGCCGAACGGCCGCGCGACCGAGCGCGGCTTCCACCGCGAACCCGTGGTGATCGGACTCGGGACCTCCGAGCTCAAGTTCCTCGAGGTGCTGGTGGCCCCGGGCGCCCGCTTTGCCCCGGGCGCCCGGATCGCGCTGGTCCCGATCGAGGGGAGGGCGCCGCCGATCGACCACGTGCGCCGTCGGCTGTCCGCCGACGAGCTCACGAGCGCCGCGCGCACCGAGCTCGGTCCGGCCCTCGAGGCGATCGTCCGCGACGACGCGACGCGCTATCTGAGGTTCTTCAACGAAGCGGAAGCGGTGTCGCGACGGTTCCACCTGCTCGAGCTCTTGCCGGGGGTCGGAAAGAAGACGATGGAGGCCATCGTCGCCGAGCGCCGAGTGCGACCGTTCGCTAGCTTCCGCGACATCGAGGCGCGGGTCCACCTCAAGTCGCCGGAGAAGCTCATCGTCGCGCGGATCGAGCAGGAGCTGACGGGAATTGACGACAAGTACCGGCTCTTCGTCGCGGCCTAGGTCGGCGTCCGTCGCGGCCTATCGGGCTCCCAGCGACCCCCGAGCCATCGAGGAGGCGCTGGAACGCCTCGGACTTCGGCCGGCGCGTCGCTGGGGCCAGTCGTTCCTCGCGGACCCGTTCGTCGCCGACGCGGAGGCCGCCCTCGCGGTCGACGGCGCCTCGGGACCGATCGTGGAGATCGGCGGGGGCCTGGGCGTTCTCACCGAAGCGCTGCTGCGTCGCGGCGCTCGCCAGCTTACCGTCGTCGAGCGCGAGCCCCGTTTGGCCCGGCACCTGCGGGCGACGTTCGGCAACAACGTCCGCGTCGTGGAAGCCGACGCGCTCACGCATCGGTTTCCCGCCGGAGCGACCGTCGTGGGCAACCTTCCCTTCTCGACCGCCACCTCGATGATGCTCGCCCTCTGGGCCGAGCGCGTTCCTCGGATCGTTGTCATGGTCCAGCGCGAGGTCGCCGAGCGGATCGCGGCGACCGCGGGTTCCAAGAAGTACGGTCGCCTCTCGATCGTCGCCGCGCTCTACGGAACCACCGAACTCTTCCAGAGCGTCCCATCGCGCTCGTTCCGGCCCGTGCCCGAGGTCCAAGGTCGGATCCTCCGGTTCCGCGCCCGGATGGGGGAGCTGCCGGTGCCGTCCGTTCCCCGGTTCGAGGACCTAGTTCGGACGCTCTTCTCCTCCCGGCGAAAGCAGCTCGGAAACCTCCTGCCGCGTCTCGCCGGATCCCTCTCCGAGGGAACGGCGTGGGCGAAGGAAGCCGGCTGGCCCTCGACCTGGTCGAAGGATCGGCCCGAAGACCTTCCCCCAGAGGCCTACTTCGCGCTGGCCCGCGCTGCCGGGTCCGCCGGCTCGGGGACGCGCTGAAGCCCGAGCACCGCGGTTTGCACGGGCGAGATCAGAGTGGCGGGACGTTCGGCGAAGGAGAAGCGCGCGTCCGAGAGGGCGGTCATCGCGGGGAGGCGGATTCCGATAGGAGTCCCCGATCGGCGCGGCGATCGACATCGTCGCGCGGGCCAACGGGCGGACGCGAAGGCGGTGTAGCGGAACCGATTGGGACGACGACGCGGCCACGGCTTGTCCTCACGGGTCGCGGCGCTCGTTCGGACGTCGCTCCGGCGGAGCCGATGGCCCGCGATCGACCGGGATACCTCGTTTTACCCTCGTCGAGCATCTCGTCGGAGGAAACGGAGGAACGATGGGGGGGTCGCTCGGCAACGTGGAAAGGAGCGGACCGGAGCGCCGTCTCCTCCCGTGGGCTCGCCGTCCCGCGGACTACCTCCACGGGCTGAGCCACGACGACCTCGAACGCTACAGCCGCCACCTGCTTCTGAGCGAAGTTGGAATCGAGGGGCAGCAACGGCTTGCGCGCGCGAAGGTGCTGATCGTCGGTGCCGGCGGGCTCGGGTCGCCGATAGCGCTCTACCTCGCCGCCGCCGGCATCGGCGAAATCGGTCTCGTGGACTTTGACCGCGTCGAAGTCTCGAACCTTCAGCGGCAGATCCTCTACGCCACAACGGATGTCGGGGAGCTCAAGGTCGAAGCCGCTCGCCGTCGAATTCGAGCGACGAACCCTCGGGTCCGGGTGACGGTCCACGACGCCCCGCTGTCGCGGGAGAATGCGATGGAGATCCTCCGACCCTACGACGTCGTCGCCGACGGCAGCGACAACTTCGCGACCCGCTATCTCGTCAACGACGCCTGCGTTTTGCTCGCCAAGCCGAACGTCTACGGCTCGATCTACCGGTTCGAGGGTCAGGCAAGCGTCTTCGACGCGCGATCCGGCCCCTGCTACCGGTGCCTCTACCCGGAACCTCCCCCGCCGGGACGGGTCCCGTCGTGCGGCGAGGCGGGCGTCCTAGGCGTTCTACCGGGGTTCATCGGCATGATCCAGGCGACGGAGGCGGTGAAGCTCGTTTTGGGGATCGGAGAACCCCTGATCGGCCGGTTGCTGCTCTACGATGCCCTCGCGATGCGCGTTCGGGAGCTCAAGGTCCGCAAGGACCCGGACTGTGCGATCTGCGGCCCCCGCGCCTCCCAGCGCGAGCTGATCGATTATGCAGCGTTCTGCGGGGCCGAGGCGTCGGAAGCGGGTCCGACGGGAACCCCCGAGGTCACGCCGTCGGCGCTCGCGGCCGAGCTGCGCGGCGCCGAGGCCCCGATGCTTGTCGATGTGCGCCAGCCGGGCGAGTGGGCGATCGCGCGGATCGACGGCGCTCATCTCATCCCGCATCAGGAGCTGGACGACCACATAGAAGAGCTCGCTCGCGCGCCTTCGTTGGTCGTGTACTGCAAGTCCGGCCGGATCAGCGGCTCCGCGGCCGATCGGCTCCTCCGTCTCGGCCTTCGGAATGTCCGTAGCTTGCGCGGAGGGATCGACGCCTGGACCCGGGAAGTCGATCCAACTCTACCCCGCTACTGAGCCGGCGGACGCACCGGTGGGTTCTGCCGATGGACGGCACCGGGAAAGGGGTTTTGGCACCTATCGTCGCCCGCCGCGACCGAGTCCGGAGTTTCCTGACAGGTCGCTTTCTCAGCGTCGGCATTAGGAGTTTTTATATACAAGAGCATTTTGCCAAACTCGGGTGCAACCATGCTACAGGGAACGCCAATTCTCGTCCTGAAGGAAGGGACCGAGCGCGAACGTGGCCACAACGCGACTCAGAACAACATCGCAGCGGCGCGCGCCGTCGCGGATGCCGTCCGGACCACGCTCGGACCGCGCGGCATGGACAAGATGCTCGTCGATTCGATGGGCGACATCACGATCACGAACGACGGTGTAACGATCCTCAAGGAAGTCGACGTCGAGCACCCGGCCGCGAAGATGCTGGTGGAGGTCGCCAAGACGCAAGACCAGCAATGCGGTGACGGAACGACCACCGCGGTCGTTCTCGCGGGCGAGTTGCTCAAGCGCTCGGAGTACCTGCTCGAGCAGAACATCCACCCTACGGTGATCACGAAGGGATTCGACGTCGCGAATGCCGAGGCCCAGCGCTTGATCGACAAGGAGATCGGCATCCCGGTTCAGGCGGGCGACGTGGGAATCCTGACCGACTGCGCCCGTACCGCGATGGGCTCGAAGGGCGTGTTCGGATCGCGCGAGCACCTCGCCGATGTCGCCGTCAAGGCCGTCCAGAAGATCGTTGAGACCCGGGGCGACCGCGTGGTCGCGGACGTCGATCAGGTCAAGATCGAGAAGCGGCACGGCGGCACGATCGCCGACACGGAGCTCATCGATGGGATCCTTCTCGACAAGGAACGGGGTCACCCACGGATGCCGACCTCCGTCTCCAACGCCAAGATCGCACTGCTGAACTCCGCCCTCGAAATCAAGAAGACCGAGATCGAGAGCAAGATCAACATCAAGAATCCGACCCAGATCCAGAGTTTCCTCGACGAGGAAGACAAGACCTTCCGCCGGATGGTGAGCCAGATCAAGTCCTCCGGGGCGAATGTCGTGGTCAGCCAGAAGGGAATCGACGACGTTGTGCTCCATTACCTCGCGAAGGAAGGGATCTACGCGGTCAAGCAGGTCAAGGAGTCCGACCTCCAGAAGCTCGCCCGTGCGACCGGCGGCAAGATCGTGACCGGCATCGCCGAGCTCACGAGCGCCGACCTCGGCGCCGCGGCTCTCGTGGACGAGCGCAAGGTCGGCGAGGACCGGATGACGTTCGTCACCGGCTGCAAGAACCCGCGCTCGGTCTCGATCCTCATTCGCGGCGGCACGGAGCACGTCACGCAGGAGGTCGAACGATCGCTCCAGGACGCGCTCAAGGTCGTCGCGAGCGTCCTCGAAGACGGGGTCGTCTGTCCCGGGGGCGGGGCGACCGAGATCGATCTCGCCGTGCGGCTTCGCAAGTTCGCGCCGACGGTAGGGGGCCGGGAGCAGCTCGCCGTCGAGGCGTTCGCCCAGGCCCTCGAGGTCGTCCCGTGGGCGCTCTCGGAGAACGGCGGGTACGACTCGATTGATACGCTCATCGAGCTGCGCAGCGCCCACGAAGGCGCGAAGGCCAACAAGAACGTCGGGGTGAACCTCGACGACGGTAAGGCCGCCGACATGTGGAAGCTCCACGTGGTCGAGCCGGCTCGGGTGAAGCGCCAGGCGCTCTCGAGCGCGGTCGAGGTCGCGAGCATGGTCCTGCGCATCGACGACGTCATCGCGTCGAAGAAGTCGAGCCCGGCGCCCCCCAAGGGCGGCGGCGCCGACTGAGTCGGGACTTCGGCTCCCGCTCCTACCGGACGGCGCGGGCGACCGCGCTGCTCGCGGCGAGAGCGAGTAACGAAGAGTCCGACCCCGGCGCTCCGATGACGCCGAGGGCCACGGGCCGCTCCTCCACGAGCCCGACCGGCAGCACGACCTCGGGCACGCCGCTCAGCGAGGCGACCGCCTCCAGCGAAAGGATCGTCTCCCGCAACCGGACCGTCCGCTCCCTGTCCGGGTCCGCCTTCGGTGGCGCCGGAGTGGGGGACGCCGGGACGACCAAGGCGCCCCGGGAAGGTACCGCGGCGCGGACCGTCGCCCGGAAGATCGCGCAGTAGTCACGCGCCGCTTGGGCCCTCGCAGCAGTCACGCCGGCCGCGGCCCGGAGCTGGCCCTCGATGGGGGCTGCAAAACGAGGGTGTGTCTCCGCGATCCAAGGCCCATGAACCTGCCAGGTCTCGAAACCCCCGATCGTGCGGAAGGTGTCGTAGGCGTCGCTCGGAGCGCCCGGATAGACCCGAACCTCGTCCATCGGGCCGAAGAGTTCTCGCGCGCGTTGGAGAAGCTCCTGCTTCGTTCCCGGTTCGGCGATGTCGAACGCATCGCTCGCCCAGAGGAACCGATCCGGAGGAGGAGAGGCGGCTTCCTCGAGAAGGACGCCTCCGACACGCGCCAGCGTGGCACCGTCACGAGCAAACCATCCGACCGTGTCGAAACTCGGCGCGAGCGGCGTCATCCCATCCAGCGAGATGCGGCCGTGCGTGGGCCGGATCCCGAATATCCCGCAGTAGCTGGCGGGCACACGTACCGAGCCACCCGTGTCCGAACCGAGGGCGAAGTCGACGAGCCCATGGGCCACCGCCGAGGCGGACCCGCTGGACGAGCCGCCCGGGACCCGGTCCGGCGCCCTCGGATTGAGGGGGGTGCCGAAGAACGCGTTCTCCCCCTGAAGGCTGTAGGCGAGCTCGTCCATGACCGTCTTGCCCTCGAGACGGGCCCCGGCCGCGAGCAGGCGAACGATAACCGGCGACGATCGGACGGCCGGTGGATGCGTGCGCTGCCAGTCGGGGTTGCCGGAGGTCTTCCGATCACCGGCGACGTCAAAGAGGTCTTTGGCGGCGAACGAGAGGCCGTTCAAGGGTCCATCGCCCGTCGGACCACAGCGCAGGCGGGGCCCGGGAACGAAAGGATCGGTGCGCCCGGCTTCGGCCACGGTCCGAGAGATCTTCCGAGGCCATAGGATGATTGGTGATTGCGCGTTCCTCTATCGAAGACCTCATATCGCGGACCCGTTAGGGCGACCGCATGCGCACGAAGCCGGTCGAAGGGGTGCTCCGGCTCGACGTCGTTTCGCTCGACCCGAGGCCGGCGGTGTACCTCGCCTACGATGGGCTCGCCGGTCTGTCGCTCCGCCCGCTCCTCCGCGACCTGATCGAGGAGCTCCAGCGTAAGGGTTCGGCGGACCTCACCGCCTTCCTCGCCGCGATCCGCGAACGACGCTCGGGCTACCTCCACGTCTACTTTTCCGACTACGTGAGCTACGGGGTGGGCGGGGGCGATGCCACCGCCGAGTTCTTCTTCGGCACGTATCTCCTGCTCCACCGGCCCCCGGTGCAGCTCGCCGAGGGTCGGCCGGCCCAGGGCGAGGAGCTTCAGTTGTTCCGTCCCCAGCTCACCGAGCGGGTGGCGTTGCCGGGCGTCGCGGCCTGAGCCCCCCCGGGCGGCGCCGGTCGTCCCCGGTCCGGCGCGACCGACACCTTTTAGCCCGGGCCCCGTGGTGGCCCTCCCGCCCATGGAGGAGGAGCGCGCCGAATCGCATCTCGAGCGGGAACGCCGCGAGAAGGTCGCCCGCCTCCGTGCCTCGGGCGTCGAACCGTATCCGTGGGCGTTTCCCGGGCGGACCCCGGCCGCCGACGTCGTCCGCGCCGTGGCCGGGACCGCACCGGAGCTCCCGCCCGGGCCGACGGTCTACCGGGTGGCCGGCCGGATCCAATCGATCCGCCGTCACGGGCGGACCGCGTTCGTCGACCTCGAGGACCTCTCCGGCGCCGTCCAGCTGCTCCTCCGGGTCGAGGAGCTGGGGGAGGCGCGGTACCGGGAGCTCCTCGGCACCATCGACCCCGGCGACATCGTCGGCGCCTCCGGCCCGGCGATGGTCAGCCGGCGGGGCGAACCGTCGGTCCTGGCGCGGTCGGTGGAGCTCCTCGCCAAGGCGATCCACCCGCCGCCGGAGAAGTTCCACGGCCTGAAGGACCCGGAGGCGCGGCTGCGCCAGCGGTACGTCGACCTCCTGAGCTCCCCGGAGAGCCGCCGCCGGTTCTCCGTCCGCTCGCTCCTCCTCCGCGAGATCCGCTCCTACTTCGACGCGGCCGGCTTCCTCGAGGTGGAGACCCCGGTGCTCGTGCGGGTCGCCGGCGGGGCGGCCGCCCATCCGTTCCTCACCCGCTCCCGCTACCTCGACGACGAGCTCCAGCTCCGGATCGCGCTCGAGCTCGCCCTGAAGCGGCTCCTGGTGGGCGGGTTCGAGCGGGTCTACGAGATCGGCCACGTCTTCCGGAACGAGGA
>JAJYUO010000148.1 GCA_021792485.1 Thermoplasmata archaeon | reverse complement strand
GATTCCTGACCGCGATCGACCACATCGACGAGGTCATCCGGGTCATCCGACGGTCGAGGGACGCGGCCGCGGCCGAAGCGTCGCTGATGGGGAAGTTCCTCCTCTCCAGCGAGCAAGCGAAGGCGATCCTCGACATGCGTCTCGCCCGGCTCACCGCGCTCGAACGCGAGGCGGTCCTGAAGGAGAAGGAGGAGAAGGAGGCGCTCATCCGACGGCTCAAGGCCATCCTCGCCTCGAAGGCCGAGCTCGACGGGCTCGTCGTCGCCGAGCTCACGGAGCTCAAGCAGCGGTTCGGCGACCCGCGCCGCACGCGGATCGTTCCCGCGTTCACGGCGCGCACGCTGGAGGACCTGATCCCGGACGCCGACGTGGTCGTCGTCGTCACGCGGGACGGGTACATCAAGCGCCTTCCGCTCGACCAGTACCGCCGCCAGCGCCGGGGCGGGCGGGGCCTCATCCAGATGGAGACGAAGGAGGAGGATTTCGTCATCCGGACGTTCGTCACACGGACGCACGACGACGTCCTCTTCTTCACGAACCTCGGGCGGGTCTACCGCCTCAAGGCCTACGACCTCCCCGAGGGGAGCCGGCACTCCAAAGGGAAGGCGGTGATCAACCTCCTCCCGAAGCTCAAGGACGGCGAGCGAGTCCAGACGCTGCTGCCGATCCGCGACATGAGCGCCGACGCCTCCCTGCTCTTCGCGACCCGCACGGGGCTCGTGAAGCGGACGGCGCTCGCCGACTTCCAGAACATCCGCACGAGCGGCATCCAGGCGATCCTGCTCGACCGCGACGAGCTGGTGGACGTGGCGCTGATCGACGACCCGTCGGTCGAGGTGATCCTCGCGACCTACGCCGGCCAGCTCGTCCGCTTCCCGCTCTCGGACGTCCGTCCGATGGGCCGCGCGACGTACGGCGTGATCGGGGTCCGCCTGAGCGACGAGAAGGGCGATCGCGTCGTCGCCATGGCGCCGGTCCGGGCCCAGCGACCCTACCTTCTTTCCCTGACGAGCCGGGGATACGGAAAGCGCACGCCGATCGAGGAGTACCGCAAGACCCAGCGCGGGGCGAAAGGCGTCCGGACGATCGCAACCGGGGGCCGGAACGGATCGGTCGTCGCGGTGCTGCCGACCCGCGAGGAGGACGAGGTCCTCGTGACGACGCAGAACGGGATCACGATCCGCGCGCCGGTGAAGGGGATCCGCTCCCAGGGCCGCAGCACGATGGGTGTCCGGGTGATCCGCCTGGACGAGGGCGACGAGGTACGGGACGCGGTCGTTCTCGCGAGCAGCGTCGACTCCGACGGCGAAGCGGAGGGCCCGGCCGATCCCGACGACCGCGCCGCCGGGCCGGAAGCGGCGGCGGGGAGCGACGATGCGGCATCGTAGGTCCCGGGATCCCCGCGACACGGTCCTCCTCTGCCCCCAGTGCCGTTCGGCGCGCCTCGTCTACGAGGCCGGGCTGATCACCGGGCAGGTGTACCGCTGCCAGAAGTGCGGCTACGTCGGATCGTTCGCCATCGAGATGGATACCCCCGACCCCAACGCGCCGCCGAACGAGGCGAAGTTCCCCTAGCGTATCGGCGGCTCCGAGCGGGCGTGGGCCGCGTCCGCGATCCGCGCGACCACGGCGAGCGCCCGGACCGTCGGCGCGACATCGTGGGTACGGATGAGCTCGATCCCGTCCATGGCGGCGATCACGGCGGCGGCGATCCCCGCTTCGAGCCGCGCGGCGGGGTCCGCCGCGCCGAGCGCCCAGCCGAGCATCGACTTGCGCGACGCGCCGATGACGACCGGATAGCCGAGGCTGCGCAGCTCGCCCGAGTGCGCCAGCAGCTCCAGGCTCTGCTCGGGCGTCTTCCCGAAGCCGAGGCCCGGGTCGATCAGGATCCGGTCCGGCGGGATCCCGTCGCGCACGGCGGCGTCGGTGCGGGCGGCGAGGGCCGAGAAGACCTCGCCCCGCAGGTCCGCGTACTGCGTATCCTGCTGCATCGTGGCGGGGTCGCCTCGCAGGTGCATCACGATCGCCGCCGCCTTCCCGTCCCGGACGACCCGGCGCATATCCGGGTCCACGAGACCGCTCACGTCGTTGATCATGTCCGCGCCCGCCTCGAGCGCGCGCTGCGCGACGATCGCGTGGCGCGTGTCGACGCTGATCGGCACGCGCCCCTCGTCCGCGAGGGCGCGCACCACGGGAGCGATGCGCCGCCACTCCTCCTCCGGGTCGACCGGCGTGGCCCCGGGCCGGGTCGATTCTCCCCCGATGTCGAGAAGGTCGGCCCCTTCGTCGATCAACGCCCGTCCGTGGGCGATCGCCCGGTCCGGATCGAAAAACGCTCCCCCGTCGCTGAATGAGTCGGGCGTCACATTCACGACGCCCATCACTCGGGGCCGATCGCCGACGACGAGCGCGCGGTGGGCCCCGACGACGGTGCGGGCGCCGTGGCGCGTGTAGGCGCGAAGCGCGGCCTCGACCTCCGCCCCGAGCGTCCGCAGATGGAACGGCTGGCGTTCGAGCTTCTCGACGAGCCGTCGGTGCTGAGCCCAGGTGGCGAGGAGCACGACCGACGTCTCGCTCACCGAGTGATCGGCGATCCCACGGGCGTGGGCGGAGTCGGCGCCGACGGCGAGCGCCTCTTGCTTCAGGAGCGGCGCTGCCCGCAGGGACACATGATCGAGCCGCACCGCATAGATGCGGCTCTTCTGGGCCATGATCCCGACGCCCTCGGGATCGGAGTCGGTCCGGCCCAGCTCGCGGGCCAGCTCCGAGGGAGAACGGCTCTGGAGCACCCGGGCGGAGAACTGGTGGCGCTCCCCCCGCTCGCCGGCCACGCGGCCGCGACCCCCTGCGAACGCATAAGCGCGCGGAGCCGGTGGACATATCCTCCGGGCCTTCGTGCCGGGAGCGATGCGCGTCGGACGGATCGTCGCGATCGACGGACCGTCGGCGTCGGGGAAGACCGACCTCGTGCGACGGCTCGGCCCGATCCTCGGCTGGACGACCCTCGATGAAGCGTATCGATCCGGCAGGACCTTCTCCCTGCGGTATCGCACCTCCGCCGAGCTCGCCCGTCTGGAGCATCGCTTGATCCGGCGAGAGGTGGCGCGATGGAAGCGGGCGGTCCGCCTCGCCGCCACCGGGCAGGACGTGATCCTGGACACGGGACCGTGGGGGCCGCGAACGTACACGGAGGGCCTCGTCCGGGCCGGTCTGGCTCCCGAATGGGTGCTCGCGCGCGTGCGAGCGGAGTCGTCGCGCCTGGAGCGCGGGGGCCGTATCGGCCGGCCCGACCGGACGTTCTATCTCGACGTCTCCGCGCGGGAACGCGCTCGGCGCGCGCGCTCCGACCCGCGCGGTCATCCTGCGCGGCTCTACGAGCGGCACGAACGCGTGGCTCGGACCGAGCGGGCTCTTGCCCGCGGGACGTTCGGCCAGCGGCGGGGCATCCGTCTCGTCCGCGTTCG
>JAJYUO010000147.1 GCA_021792485.1 Thermoplasmata archaeon | reverse complement strand
GTTCTCGAGCCGACGTGGGTGCCCGGTCTGCGGCTTCTCGATGGACGAACTTCAACCGCGGATGTTCAGCTTCAACAACCCGTTCGGTGCCTGCCCCGAGTGCCTCGGCATCGGCGCGACGCTCCACGCTGATCCGGATCTGATCATCCCGGACAAGGATAAGCCGCTCACGAAGGCGATCGCCGTCTGGGGGCTCACGCCGGGCCGCGAAGCGCTCGATCGGTTCGGCGCGCTCTTCGGCTACAACCCGAGGCGGCCCGTGCGCGAACTCTCCGACGCCGGCTGGAAGGCGCTGATGTACGGTTCCGACCGAAGCCTCGGGGGCGGCCCTCGGTGGTCGCGCTGGTGGTGGGGAGGGGCCTGGCTCGCCGAAGGGCTCGTCGCTGCGGTCGAACGCCGTTGGAAGCAGACGAGATCCGAGAGCGTGAAGGAGTTCTACATGGGCTTCATGGCGTTCCATCCCTGTCGGAGCTGCGGCGGAAGGCGACTCAAGCCCGAGAGCCTTGCCGTCACGGTTCGGGGCCGCTCGATCGCCGATGTCGCTTCGATGACGGTTGCGGAGTCGGGTCCGTGGTTCGAGAGCCTCCGGCTCGACGACCGGGAGGAGTCGATCGCCGGGCAAGTCGTGCGCGAGATTCGCTCGCGTCTCGGTTTCCTGCGGAACGTGGGGCTCACCTATCTCTCCCTCGACCGCGCCAGTTCGACCCTCAGCGGCGGTGAGGCCGAGCGGATCGCTCTCGCGACGCAGATCGGAAGCGGGCTCGTCGGCGTGCTGTACATCCTGGACGAACCGTCGATCGGGTTGCATCCGCGGGACAACCAGCGCCTCCTCGCGACGCTGAAGGCGTTGCGGGATCTCGGGAACACGCTGCTCGTAGTGGAACATGACGAGGAAACCATGCGAGAGTCGGACTGGCTCGTCGATCTCGGGCCCGGAGCCGGGGTCCACGGCGGTCGGGTCCTCTACAGCGGCCCCCCGGCCGGAATCTGCGCCGCATCCGGTTCGCTCACGGGGGACTTCCTCAGCGGTCGTCGTTCGATCGCGGTACCGACGGCCCGACGGCGGCCGACCGAGCGCGAGCTCGTGATCCACGGACCCCGGGAGAACAACCTCAAAGGCGATGAGATTCGGATCCCCCTCGGCCTCTTCGTGGCCCTCTCCGGGGTCTCCGGCAGCGGAAAGTCGACGCTCATGGACGAGATCCTGTACAAGGCCGTCCGTCGGCACCTCGGCCTCGGCCGAGAAACGCCGGGCCGGCACGACTACATCGAAGGGATCGACGAGATCGATCGGGTCCTCCTCATCGATCAGTCCCCGATCGGGCGCACCCCCCGCAGCAACCCGGCGACCTACACCGGGCTGATGACCCCGATCCGGGAACTCTTCGCGAGCCTTCCCGAATCGAAGGCCCGCGGCTTCGCCCCCGGACGGTTCAGCTTCAACGTCAAGGGCGGACGCTGCGAGGCGTGCGACGGCGACGGCGTGATCCGCTACGAGATGCACTTCCTCCCCGACGTCTACGTCGCCTGCGACGAGTGCCACGGCCAGCGGTTCAACTCGGAGACGCTCGAGGTCCGATTCAAGGGAAAGTCGATCGCCGACGTCCTCGCCCTGACGGTCGACGACGCGCTCGGCTTCTTCGCGAACCACCGACGGATCGAATCCCGCCTCCGCCTCCTCAGCGAGGTGGGGCTCGGCTACATCACCCTCGGCCAGAGCGCCACCACATTGTCGGGCGGCGAAGCGCAGCGCATCAAGATCGCCTTCGAGCTCGGGAAGCCCCCGACCGGGCGGACGCTCTACCTGCTGGACGAGCCGACGACGGGTCTTCACTTCGCGGACGTCGATCGGCTGCTTCAGGTCCTCTTCCGTCTCCGGGAGGGAGGGAACACCGTGCTCGTGATCGAGCACAACTTGGATGTCCTCAAGTCCGCGGACTGGCTCATCGACCTCGGACCCGAGGGAGGGACCGAGGGGGGCCACCTGCTCGCGAGCGGAACTCCCGAGGAGGTAGCCCAGGCCCGGAACTCCCACACCGCGAGATTCCTCGCCCCCCTGCTTCCGGCGACCCGCGCCACCCCCCGCCGGATGCCGGCGCGATGACCGATCCGCCGCGCGCCCGGATCGAACCTCCGTCGTTCGTCCCGGCGAGCCAACTCGCCGCCGCTTCGGGAGACGGGTTCCGACGGGGGCCGGACGCCCCGGGGGTGTACCTCTTCCGCTCCCCGCAGGGAACCGTGGTGTACGTCGGGAAGGCCCGGAGCCTTCGACGGCGGGTCCTCGACCACCTGAGGGCCCGCATCGAGAAGGACGGATCGATCCTCGCCCAGAGCTCGAGCGTCGAGTTCGTCCCGACCGCCAGCGAACGGGAGGCGCTGCTCCTCGAAGCCAGCCTGATCAAACAGTACCAGCCGCCGCTCAACACCCTTCTCAAGGACGACCGCAGCTTTCCCTATCTCGCGCTCACGATGGGCGAGGAATATCCTCGCTTGCTCTTCGTCCGGCGACCTCGACGCGGGGCGGGGACGGTCCTCTTCGGGCCGTACATCAGTGCCCGCGAGGCGCGCGGGGTGCAGAAGCTCCTTACCGATACCTTCCAGCTCCGGCGCTGCATCCGCCTCCCGAAGGAGGCGTGCCTGTACTACCACCTCGGCGTCTGCAGCGCCCCGTGCATCGGCGCGATCTCGAACGAAGCCTATCGCCTGCGCGCCGAGCAGGCCGTCCAGATTCTCCGCGGCCACGGGGCGAAGATGAAGCCGCTCTTGGAAGAACAGATGCGCGCCGCGGCCCAGTCGCAGGAGTACGAACGGGCCGGCCACCTGCGCGATGCCCTCGAAGGGCTCGGAGCGCTGCTCGACCGCCAGCACGTCGTCGGCCGCGGCGCCGGTCGCGTCGATGTGCTCGCCGTCGCGTATCCGGACGACCCTGCGACATTGCGGGTCGCGGTCGGCCTCCTCCGGGTCGAGGACGGGGAGGTCCGAGCGACCGAGCCCCACGTACTCGCGATCCCGGCCGACGACCTTCCCGAGCCGGGCGAGGTCCTCCGCCAGTTCCTCGGGCAGTACTACGGCAACCAGGTCGAACTGCCCGAGCGGATCTACGTCGACGGGGCGCGCCCGGCCGGGATCGATTCCGCCTTGGACGAGCTGTTCGGCGCCCGTGGCATCGAAGTGCAGTTCCGGCCCACGGGGCGGTACGCCTCGCTCGCGCGGCTCGCCGGCCGGCTCGCGCGTTCGAGCCTCGCGCACGTCGAGCCCCGCGCGGCTCCGCGCGAGGTTCTCGAGGCGCTTCGGGACCTGCTCGAGCTGCCGGCCCTGCCTCGAAGGATCGAAGGGATCGACATCTCGATCTTCCAGGGATACGAGGCGGTGGGCTCGGTGGTCGTCTTCGAGAACGGCGCGCCGAAGAAGTCGGAGTACCGTCGCTACCGGATCCGTTCGGTCGAAGGGACGAACGACTTCGCGATGGTCGCCGAGG
>JAJYUO010000146.1 GCA_021792485.1 Thermoplasmata archaeon | reverse complement strand
CGAGCGGACCCGCTCGGTCGCCCGATCCTCCGTCGCCTGGCAGGTGTGCTCCTCGAAGAAGTGGATCTCGCGCACGCGCAGGAACGGCCTCGTCGTCTTGGTCTCGTAGCGGAACGTATTGACGATCTGGTAGACGTTCAGCGGGAGGTCCTTGTGCGACCGGATCCAGATCGCGAAGATCGGGTACATCGCGGTCTCGCTGGTCGGGCGGAGGAGGAGGGGAATGTCGAGGGCGCTGGCGCCGCCCTTCGTCACCCAGTAGACCTCGGCCGAGAACCCCTGGATGTGCTCGGCCTCCTTCTGGAACTCGGTCTCGGGGATCAACGTCGGGAACTCGACCGGGACCGAACCGGTCGCCTCGATCTCGCGGATCATGAGCTCGTCCAGGCGCCGGCGCACCTGGAAGCCGTAGGGGGTCCAGACGTTCATTCCCTTGACCGGGTAGCGCTTGTCGGTGAGGTGGGCCGCCTCGACGACCGCGAGGTACCAGTCCATGAACGCTTCGCGCTTGTCGGGCAGTTCGGCCATCGGTAGCGCCCTCAGGGGTCGGGGGGCTCTATAACGATGCGCCGGCCCCCGCGAGGGCGGCCGGCGGCCCGCGAGCCGCGGTTCCCGGCCACGCGAGGAATTAAGTCGGACCGCCGACATTCTCCGGATCCATGCGGCTGGTAGTCTGCGTCGACCGGGACGATGACCTCGGCCGCAAGGCCGGGATCCAGGGGCCCGTCCTCGGCCGCGCGAGCGTGGTCGAGGCCGCGACCCGTCTCGCGGTCGCGGACCCGGAGGACGCGGACCCGAACGCGATGTTCGCGGCCGTCCGCCTCTTCGACGAGCTCGTCGCGGGCGGCCAGGCGGCCGAGGTGTGCGTTCTGACGGGCTCTCCCAAGGTCGGCCGGCTCTCCGATCAGCGGGTCGCTGAACAGTTCGATCTCGTACTGCGGCAGGTGAAGGTCGACGGCGCGCACCTCGTCAGCGACGGGGCGGAGGACGAGTTCCTCTTCCCGATCCTCGCCTCGCGGATCCGCATCGACGGCGTCCACCGCGTCTACGTCCGCCAGAGCGCGAACATCGAGGGAACGTACTACATGGTCGTCCGGGCCCTCAAGGACCCGAAGCTCCGCTCGAAGACGATCCTCCCGCTCGCGCTCGTGCTGCTCGTCCTGGGGATCAGCGCGGGCGCCGGCCTCCTCGCCTGGGGCGTGATCGTCCTCGCGATCCTCCTCGGCATCTACCTCGTGTTCTGGACGTTCGATATCGACGACGCGATCATCGACTCGATCCGCAGCGCGTCCACCGACGTGCGGCAGGGATCGGTGGCGTTCGGCTTCGGCCTCCTCGCGATCGGGATCGTCGCCGTCGGCTTCGACTCCGGGTACCGATCCTACGCGCGCCTGGTCGGGCCGCCGCTCGACCACTTCCTCGCGTTCTTCAACTCCGCCGCGATCTGGTGGATCGTCGGGGCCCTCGTCTGGGAGACGGGGCGCGCCCTGCGGCGCTATCTCGTCCGCGACCGATTCCCCCGGTCGTTCTTCGTCGCCACCGTGTCGATCCTCGGGGTCGGCGCGCTGGTCTACGGCGTGATATCGCTGATGGAGTACCTCCAAGGGATCGGCGGCATCACCTTCGGAGGTCTCCCGACGCTACCGATGAGCATCCTCGTGATCGTCGGGGGGCTCGCGCTCGGCATCGGTGCGGCCCTGCTGCAGCAACGCCTGCGCGCCAGCGTCGGTGCCCCGGTCCCCGAGCCGAGCTCGGGGTAGGCGGAGCCGGCACCCGCCCGGTCGCCTAGCGACGGGCGCTCCAGCGAGCGAGCTCCTCGAGGTGCTCGGACGGGACGTCCCAACCGCACCTATCGCGAAGGACGGCCCGCACGTGATCCGGATCCACGGCCCGAGCCCGTTCGGCGAGGCTCGCGAGGTCCTCCCAGTAGTTCCACGGGAAGACGACCCAGACCCACGACTCCTTCGGGATCTCCTCGCCGAAGTAGTTCGGCCGGAACTTCGAGTGGGAGATGTGAAGGAACGAGGCGGTCTCGGCTCGGGCCGGTCGGCCCTCCCGGACGCGCTCGAGGGCCAGCTCGAGGCTCTCCCCGGTGTCCGTGATGTCGTCGACGACCAGCACGCGCTGGCCCTCGACCGGACCCGAGACGCCCTCGGTGACCTCCGCCTTTCCCGAAGGGGTCGCGGTGACGCCCCAGTGCTGCGCTCGCAGGCTGTAGACGCGCTTGACGGCGAGCCGGTCGGCGAGCAGGCGCGCCGGGACCCAGCCGCCGCGCGTCAGGCCGACGATCGTCTCGGGTCGACGGCCGGCGGAAAGTACCTTCTCGGCGACGGCGTCCGCGAGCCGGTCGATCTCCGCCCACGTCGCGACGCGGCAGTGGGGGAAATCGGCCATCGCGCCCGGAGCTACGGGTAGATGCCGCGGATCCGGATCGCGTCGACGACGCGCTGGATGGCGAGGACGTAGGCCCCCGTTCGGTTGTGGACCGAGTGCGCCTTCGCGTGCTTGCGCATGGCCGCATAGGAGTCGACCATCACGCGTTCCAGGCGCTGGTTGACCTCGTCCAGCGTCCAGAAGAATCCCTGCAGGTCCTGGGCCCACTCGAAGTAGCTGACCGTCACGCCGCCCGCGTTCGCGAGGATGTCCGGTAGGACGGTGATTCCCTTCTGGAAGAAGATCGTGTCCGCCTCGGGGAGCGTCGGGCCGTTCGCGGCCTCGGCGACGATCCTCGCTTGCACGCCGTCGGCGTTCTTGGCCGAGAACTGGTTCTCCAGCGCCGCCGGAACGAGGACATCGCACTTCATCGTGAGGATCTCCTCGTTGCCGATCGGCTTCGAGCCGGGGAAGCCGACGACCGAGCCGGTCTTGTGCTTGTACTCCTCGACGGCGTGCGGGTTGAGCCCGTCGGGGTTCGTGATCCCGCCCTTCGAGTCCGACACCGCGACGATCTTCGCTCCCTGCTCGTCGTGGAGGATGTGGGAGACGACGCTGCCCGCGTTCCCGAATCCCTGGACCGCGATCGAAGCGCCCTTGATCTTGAGGCCGATCTCCTTGGCGGCCTCGCGGATCACGTAGGCGCATCCTCGTCCGGTCGCCTCTCCGCGGCCCTCGCTCCCGCCGAGGCTGATCGGCTTTCCCGTCACGACCCCCGGGACGCTGTAGCCCTTTTGCATCGAGTACGTGTCCATGATCCAGGCCATCGTCTGCGAGTCGGTGTAGACGTCCGGCGCGGGGATGTCGATCTCGGGACCGATGATCGGCGCGATCTCGCTCGCGAAGCGGCGGGTCATCCGCTCGAGCTCCCCCGGGCTCATGTGCTTGGGGTCGCAGATGATCCCGCCCTTTCCGCCTCCGTAGGGGATGTTGACGACCCCGCATTTCCACGTCATCCACGCGGCCAGTGCCCGCACCTCGTCCAGCGTGACCTGAGGGTGGTAGCGGATCCCGCCCTTCGTCGGGCCGCGCGCCATGTTGTACTGGACCCGGTATCC
>JAJYUO010000145.1 GCA_021792485.1 Thermoplasmata archaeon | reverse complement strand
ACCCGTCCGCTCGCTCCCTCCTCGTAGACCTCGGGGTACAAGAGAACCTCGCAGGGCAGGTCCGACGGGCGGTTGACGTCCAGGGACACGACCTCGAGTCGCCCTGGATCCACGCCCGCGCCGTCAACGTCCGGTCGCCGCGAGAGAAGGTACCGGATCTCCGGAACGGTTCCCGCGGGCGTCCGCCAGCGCCACCGTCCCCGGAACTCGCCGACGAGATCTCGATCCGATTCCCAGACGGCCCGCAGCAGCGGGGGGACTCCCTCGGCTTCCCGCGGACGCAGCAGCTCGGCCGAGCCTGCCATTCCTGCCGAGCGCACCTTCCCTCTTCTCTCATAAAGACATGGTTCGACTCGGCCGGGAGCTTCGCGGCCGGCCACGGGACGCGTTCGATGGGTGCGGACATCGAACGTCGAAGGCTTGAATCCGCGAGGCTCCGAGCAGCCATGGAGGCGACGAAGGAAGTCCTGCCCCGCACCGTGCGGGCCGCGCGATGGATCGCGGGGATCTCCATCGCCCTCTTAATCGCCACCACCGCCTTGGTCACCGTCGGAGGCTCCTCCGACTCGATCCGCTGCCCCGCGTTCCCATCCTGCCTTGCGAATCCGGGAAGCCTCGTGGGGTTGGTGCACACCAGCGCCGCGGGAATCCTGGTCCTCCTGGTCCTCGTTCTGGTCGCCCTATGCTCGACCGCCTCGGCGAGAGCCGCCCGGGCGATACTGCCATCGATTGGAGCTTTGGCCGCGCTGCTGGTGACCGCGGCTTTCGGCTCTCTCTTCGCCACCGGCGCGGTACCGACGTCGCTTGCGCCGCTCCAGTATCTTTGGCTGGGCGCCACGCTCGCCCTGCTGATCGTGGTACTGCTTCGCCTTGCGCACCTGTCCGCGGCGGAGCGCACGGCGTGAGTCCCCCGGGCGCGAATCCGAGGTTATAGCCCCGTCGACCTTGAGCCGGGCGTGCTGAGCGACGCGTTCGGCCGTACCGTCACCGACCTCCGCTTCAGCGTAACCAAACGGTGCAATTTCGGCTGCGCCTATTGCCACGATGAGGGAATGGGCCCGATCGTGCGCCCCCGGGATCCCCATGACGAGGAGGTCTCTCCCGCCGAAATCGAACGGATCGTCCGAACGGCACGGGAGTTCGGGATACGCTCGGTGAAGTTCACGGGGGGAGAGCCGCTCGTCCGAAGCGATCTGGAAGAGATCGTCGATCGAACCGTGCGCCACGTTCCCGACGTCTCCCTGACGACCAACGGATCGATGCTCGCGGATCGCGCCGAGCGGCTCCGCGATGCGGGGCTCAAACGGGTGAATGTCTCGGTCGATTCGATGCGGCCGGAGGAGTTCCGGTCGATCCGGCGCGGTTCTCTCGCGCCGGTGCTGAAAGGGATCCGAGAGGCGCTTCGGGTCGGCCTCAAGCCCGTCAAGCTCAACATGGTCGTCTTCCGCCCGACCGTCGACCGACTCGCCGAGATGATCGAGTACGTCGCGGATTCGGACGGCCTCAAACTCCAGCTCATCCAGTTCATGCCCGAGCTCGTCGATCACCGGGAATGGATGGTGGACATCGACGCGATCCGCTCGTGGCTCGAGCGGCATTCCGAGAGCGTGATCGTGCGCGAGATGCACCACCGACGCATCTACCGGTTCCGAGGCGCGGAGGTCGAGCTGGTGGACCCGGTCGAGAACGCCGAGTTCTGCGCGAACTGCCATCGGATCCGGGTGACGCACCGGGGCGAGCTCAAGGGATGCCTCAACCGGAACGATGACCTGATCCCCACGCGAGGGCTCGATGACGCGGAGCTACGGGACGCCTTCCGAACGGTGGTCGCGCGACGCGTGCCGTACTACGGAGCGTACCGACCGGCGCCGCGGTCGAGCCGAACGGCCGGTGACCCTCGCACCCGTCCTTTGGCGATCGTCGACCGTTAGCGTCCCGAGGAGGACTCCCAGCCGAGCGTCTCTCCGCGATTTTGCTCGTCGAGCCAGCGCTGAAGGGGCCGGAAGTACTCGAGCAGGCCCTCGGCGCTCATCGCTCGCTCGCCCGTGAGCGCTTCCAGGGCGTCCCGCCAATCGCGGGACGAACCCATCTGGAGCATCGCCGCGAGCTTTTCGCCGGCGCGCCGATCCCCGTAGATCGAGGCGCGATGCAGCGGCCCGGACGCGCCGATCGTGCGCGCGAGGGCGCGATGGAACTGGAACTGGAGGATGTGCGCGAGAAAGTAGCGCATGTACGGTACGCTCGCGGCGACGTGAAATTTGGCGCCCGGGTCGAACTCCGCATCTTCCCGGTCGACCGGGGGCCGGACTCCCTGGTATCGTTCGCGCATCTCCCACCACGTTCGGTTGTACTCTTCGGGGGGGATCTCCCCGGAGAACACCCGCCAGCGCCACTGGTCGACGACGAGCCCGAACGGAAGGAACGCGACCTTCTCGAGTGCGGTTCCCAAGAGGAGCCCGATCTCGTCGTCGGCCGCCGGCATCTCGGCGAGCAGGCCGGCCCGGACCAGATACTCCGGCGTCACGGAGAGCCCGATCGTGTCGCCGATCGCCTCGTGGAATCCATCGTGAGCGCTGTCTCGGAAGAGGAACGGCTGTCCGGCATAGGCGCGCTGGTAGTAGTTGTGACCGAGCTCGTGGTGCAACGTCCGGAAGTCCTCGGCGGTGATCTCGATGCACATCTTGATCCGCAGATCCTCGACGTAGTCGATGTCCCAAGCGGAGGCGTGGCAGACGACCTCGCGTCCGGGCGGATGGGAGAACATCGATCGCTGCCAGAACGAGGGCGGAAGAGGGCCGAATCCCATCGAGACAAAGAATCGCTCGGCGAATCGTACCATATCGATCGGTTCGGTCCCGCGCGTGCGTAGGATCTCGGTGAGGTCGTAGACGGGGGCGGAGCCCGGCGGAGCGAGCTCCGCCGCGAGCGCGTCCCACGACTGAGCCCACATGTTGCCGAGGAGGTGGATCGGGATCGGCCCGTGGTCCGGCACGATCGAGGCGCCGTAGCGCTCGCGCAGGCGCCGCCGGACGTATGCGTGGAGGGACCGGTAGAGGGGCTCGACCTCCTTCCACAGCCGTTCGACCTCGCGGGCGAACGCGTCCGCCGGCATGTCGTACCTCGATCTCCACAAGGCGCCCGTGTCCGCGAATCCGAGCTCGCGCGCGCCGGCGTTGGCCAGTCGAACGTACTCGGTGAAATCCGAGCGCATCGCCCTCCCGATCGCGTGCCAGCCGGTCCAGACGTCCGCGAGCAGGTCGGGGTCTCGGTTTTCGGCGAGGATCCGCGAAAGGGCTTGAAGATCGACCGGCTCGGCCGCTCCCTTGGGCGCGTACTTGCCCTTCGCATAGACTCCCTGCATCCGGGCGACGAGCGTGGCAAGGCGCTCGGAGTCGCCCTTCCCGGACGGCGCCACGAGCGGAAGCGAGACTCGGAGGAGGTGCGCCTTCCGGGAGGGGGGAACGCCGGGGGGCGGGGAGGCCGGGAACTCCTTTGCGTGCTGGAGGGTCGGGCGGATGAGCGGTGCGTT
>JAJYUO010000144.1 GCA_021792485.1 Thermoplasmata archaeon | reverse complement strand
CCCGAGCGGCCGACGATCGAGGTCGTCAGCCGCGAGGAGGTCTATCGCGACCGCGAGGTCGCGCGCGCGGTCGAAGGGGAGCTGATCGACCCCAAGGAGGCACCGGGATCCGTCGCCGAGCGGCTCGGATACCGATGCGCCCGCTGCAAGTTCTACTCCTCTCCGAACGAGCGGTTCTGCCCGAGCTGCGGGGCACCGAAGCAGGCCGGCGCGACGCCCGCCGGCGGCAACAACCCGTTCCGCGACCTCGTCGGCCCCCTGATCGAGATGACGATGAACCCGCAGGGGACCCTGCCCGAGCCGGTCCTCACGACCCGCACGCGCGACGGCATCGAGGAGGTCGTGGGATACGAACGGGCCGGCGAGCGGATCAAGGTCCTCGACCAGCGCGCCCTCGAGCGCCGACGCGCCCAGCAGCGGGAGAGCCCCCGCAAGGTCCTCGTGAAGCTCGACCGGCCCACGTTCGTGATGGCGACCGGCGCGAGCGAGACCGAGCTTCTGGGCGACGTCCGTCACGACCCGTACGGCGGTCATCCCCAGCTGGGAAGCCCGCCGTACGAGCGCGTGATCCCCGGGGCGATCCACGAGGCGCACGAGGGGGTCCTGTTCATCGACGAGATCCCGCACTTGGGCAACCTGCAGCGGTTCATCCTCACCGCCATGCAGGAGAAGCGCTTCCCGATCACCGGCCGCAACCCGCAGTCGGCCGGAGCCGCGGTCCGCGTCGACGCGGTCCCGTGCGACTTCATTCTCGTCGCGGCCGCGAACATCCAGGACATGCACCAGATCCTCAGCCCGCTGCGCTCCCGCATCGCGGGAAACGGCTACGAGCTCCTCCTCGAGACGACGATGCCCGACACGGAGGCGAACCGACTCAAGATCGCCCAGTTCTGCGCGCAGGAGATCCATCTGGACGGACGCATCCGACCCGCGAGCCGGGGCGCGGTGCAGGAGATCATCCGCGAAGCGCGGCGGCGCGCCGAGACGATCGACGGAAAGCGCAATGCGCTCACCCTGCGGCTGCGCGAGCTCGGAGGACTTCTGCGCACCGCCGGCGACCTCGCCGCGATCTCGGCCAGCCCGCTGATCGAGGCGGACCACGTGCGCAAGTCCGTGGCGCGTGCGCGGCCGATCGAGGAACAGATCAAGGAGGCATACGGCTCGTTCCAAGGCGGCCTCCGCCAGGAAGTGACCGAGTCGCAGCGCCAATCGATGGGCTACTACAACTGGAACCAGTCGGCGGATCCGTCCGGCAATCCCCCGGGCGGCTACGGGTAGGACCCTCGGCGCGCGCGACCCGCCTTCCGACAGTGCTATGTGCCCGATTTCGGTCGGACCCGACCGTCTGGGCGCGTAGTCTAGTGGTTATGACGTCACCCTGACACGGTGAAGGTCGCCAGTTCGAATCTGGCCGCGCCCACCTTAGCGGGCCGGCGGTTGCGGGCGTTCTGCGGGTGGAAAGAGCGCTAGGCGCCGATCCCGCAGCCGCGCGCGGATGTGGGCGCGCGCCTCGGGCCCCGGAGAGCGCTCGTCGGCTCCCGAGGTTGCCGCGATAGCCGTACCGGTGCCCCGCTTCCGACCCACGGGCTCCGGCCGAGCCGACTCGGTCGGGGGCGATGCCGCGGGACGAAGCCACGAACCCGAGGAGATCGGAACGGGGGCGGGCGGGACCGACGGGAGCAGCGACCGGCGACGCGAAGGCGATCGCACGCGAGCGGAGGCGAAACGTCCCGGAGGGGTCCTAGCGGTCGGACCGGAAGGCGCGGCCGCGCGTGGCACGTGCTCCTTCGCCCACGGGTATCTTAAGTCGTGCCGGCGCTGGATTCGGGACCGATCCATGGAGTCCACGGCCCCGGTCGGCGAGGCTCGGCGCGTCCTCGCGCTGAGCTCGCTCGGTCACTTCATCAACGACGGCACGGTGTTCTTCGTCCCGGTCATCGCCGCCCTGCTGAGCCCCGTGCGCGGGTTCTCCCCGTTGGACGTGACGGTCCTCTTCGCGGTCTACTACATCACGAGCGCGATCCTGGGCCTGTGGGTCGGCTGGTGGGCGGATCGCCGGGGCCGGCCGGCGTACCTCATGGCCGTCGGGATCGGTCTTCTGGGCGCCGGGCTGTTCCTCTTCTACGTCGTCCTCGCCGGATGGGCCGGCCCCGTGGAATACCCGGTGGCGCTCCTCGCCGGGGGCGTGACGGGACTCGCCGCCTCCTTCTACCATCCGCTCGGCGCGTCGCTCATCCAGCGGGCGTTCCACCCCGAGCAGCACGGCGTCGCGATGGGAATCAATGGTGCGCTGGGCAGCATCGGCCGGGCCAGCTACCCGGTCCTGTTCTTTCTGATCACCCTGGCCGTCGTGACGAGCGACGCGATCCTGCTGTTCGCCGGGATCGGCGTCCTCGCCGCGTTCGTCATCGCCTACGGCCTCCATTCGCTGATCGTCGCCGAGCGGAACGCCAGCCCCTCGGCGGACACCCGCGCGGGCCGCTCCGTGACCGGAGGGATCATCCGTCTCACCGGCGTCTCGTTCGTTCGGTCGGTCGCAAGCCAAGGCGTGGCCGTTTGGATACCGACCTACCTGACGGCGGTCCGGGGCGTCCCGGCGACCGGTTCCCTCGGGCTGGCGGTGGCCGTGATGTACGTAGGAGGGATCGTCGGCCAGCCGTTCTTTGGGCTGCTCGCCGACCGCTTCGACCGCCGGATGCTGATCGGGATCGCTTCGGCGGGATCCGCCCTGACCACGCTGGGCTATCTCGTCACGGCAGGGGTCCCTGCGGACGCCCTGTTGTTCATGATGGGGTTCTTCATGTTCAGCGCGTTCCCCCTGCTCATGACCCTCTCGGCGGAGTACGTACCGAGCGGATCGTCCTCCCTCGCGAACGCCGCCGTGTTCGGGCTGGGATCGGGAGGAGGCGGGACCGTCGGCCCCCTGATCGTCGGAGCGATCGCGGCGGGCGGATACGCCATGCTGACGACCGGATTCGAAGCCATGGCGATCCTCGGAATCGTGTCGGCGTTCCTCGTCTTGGTGCTCCCGGCCCCGCGCCGGCGCCGGCGCGGATTGCTGTTCGGCTGACCGACGGACGGTGGGCCGCCCGGTCTCAGCCCCTCGGGAGCCGAGAAGTCAGATCGGCGAGCGGTACCGGGGCTCAAGGGTCGCGGACGGGCCGCGTCGCCGGCGGCGGAGGTTGTAGACGATCACGAGCAGGCCCGCGGCTATGACGAAGCCGATCGTGGCGAAGAGGAGGACGCTCACGCCGAATGACCCGACCGGCGGCGGTGCGCGGAGCGGAACGGCGAACGTCGTGCCGACGAGGGCAAAGAGGGGCATCGAGACGCAGACCGTCCCCGGCGCCGAGAGGACCGTGGGCAGCGACTCCCAGGCCGAGCCGTTCCAGTACTCGGGCAGCATGCTGACGTCCACACCCACCACGGCGAAGCAGGCCCGCGCGGTCCCCGGCCCCGGCGGGCTCGCTGCCACGCCGAAGTACGACGCGTTCGCGAGCGGCGCCGGGGGTTCGCCGGTCGGCGGCGACG
>JAJYUO010000007.1 GCA_021792485.1 Thermoplasmata archaeon | reverse complement strand
CGGGAAATGGGGGACACGACCGGTCGGGGCGCGTAGCGGTCTCGTCCCGAGGAAGGACCGTGGCCGCGAGCGCCCGAGCCCCGGGGGATGGGAGCACGGGGATTTGAACCCCGATATGCGGGTCTCTCCGCGCGCTCCAGTCACTCGTCATCGGACCGCACGGCGGTCCTCCGCAGACCCGAAATCACAGGACGAGCGGACGCTCGGCCTGACTGGAGCCCGCTGGTCTGCCAGATTAGCCTATGCTCCCTCCCGCCGCGCCGGTGGAGGACGCGGGGAGATATCGTTTCCGTCGCACCCGTTGCCTCGGCCCGCTCGGGCGGAGGAGCCGATCGTAGTTCAGTGGCCCGGGCGACCGGCGAGGTGTCGCAGTTCCACGGCGGTCGCTTCGGGCCCGGTCATCGGCTCGAGGAACCGCGCGAGCTCCTCGTCGGTGACGAAGGCAAGGCTGTTGGCGCCGAGGCTCGCGGCCTCCCGGCAGGCGGCGCCCACCGCGAAGCGGTGCGCGGGCTCCGCGCCGATCTGGCGACACAGCCAGATCGCTTCGATGCCCTGGGCTCCCGTCCAGTCGTGCGGCACCTCCCGCAGGAGGGCCCGGGCGGCGCGCCGCACCTCCGGCCGATCGGGGTCCCGCGACGGCACGACCCCCACGACCACGCGACCCCGAGGGATCGGCACGATCCCCTCGAGCGCGCCGACCTCTACGAGGTCGCCCGGCCGGGCGCGCGTCCGGGCGACGCCACGCGAGGCTCCATCCGGGCCGGGAAACGCCGTGAGAACGCCGTGCACCATCTCCAGATGCACCGAAGCACCCGGGACGACCTCCTGCCCGGCGATCGCCCGGGCGACCCGGACGATCTTGAGACGGCCGAGGCGCTGCCCGACGTCGGTGCTGAGGTCGGTCAGTTGGCGTTCGAGCCAGGCCATCCCATGCGCCGTCGGCCGGTAGCGCCCCGACCGGTGGTCGAGCAGCCCGCGTCGCCGCAAGGCGCTCTGGAGGTGGGAGGCCGACTGGATCGTGAGGCCGAGCCGATCGGCGACTCCCTGGAGCCGACGCACGTCCTGCGTCGCGCACTCGTAGAGGAAGAGCAGCTCGCTGACGCCGCGTCGCAGGCCCGAGAGCCCTCCGTCGGACGGACCGACCGACCGCGCGCGACTCGGCACGGACGACCCCGAGCCGCGGAAACAGAAAACGCCGCCCCGGTCGGCCCGGGGCGCGCGCAACGCTTATGTTCAACATTGTATGACAAAAATCCAATGTCGTTGAATCCTTCGGCCTCCAACGCGCCCCACCGCCGGACGGTGCCGCTCACGCTCGCGGTGGTCCTGATCGTCGTCGTCGCCGGCGTCGCCGCGGCCGGGGCCGCGGCGTACTACACGCTCAAGCCCCCCGCCGCGAGCAGCGGGGGAGCTCACACCGTCACGGTCGTCGACGACCTCGGCCGCACGGTCACGGCGCCGATCGACCCGACGCGCATCGTCGTGCTCGCGCCGAGCGTGATGGACATCGTCTACCGCCTGGGATTGCGCACCGACGTCGTCGGCTACGGGTGCACCGCATCCGAGGCCGGCGGGATCCTGAACGAGTACTCGGTCAACCAGACGGTCCGCTGGGACCTCAATAACTCCGGCTGCATCGCGGACTTCCCGAGCCTCGACACCGAGGCCGTCGCGAACCTCTCCGCCCAGCTCGTCCTCGCTTCGACGCTCACGAGCGCCCAGGACGTCAGCACCCTCACCGAGACCTACGGGATCCCGGTCGTGGTCCTCGCCCCGAGCACCTTGGAGGGGATCATCGGGGACGTCCGGATCGTCGAGCAGATCTTCCCGGAGGCCGCTTCGGCCGCCAATGCCCTCACGTCGACTCTCGCCCAGACGCTCCAGAACGCCTCGGCCTTCGTGCAGAACGTCACCGGCTACTCAAGCGGGAGCGGCGTGCCGCTCCCCACGGTGCTCCTCTCCTACTACTTCGACTCGGGCGGCTACTACTCCTACAGCCAGGGGACGTTCGGCGACTCGCTGATCACGTTCATGGGCGGCCGGAACATCGCGGCCGACATCCCCGTCCCCTACGGGGAGGTAAACGCGACGTACGTCCTCTCCGCCCAACCGAACTTCCTCCTCTATGCGACGAGCTGGCACGACCCGTATCTGACCAGCGGCGAGAACAACGCGACCGCCTGGTCCGCCGCGCCGTACTGGAACCAGCTCAACGGGACGAAGGTCGGGATCGACGTGACGCTATTGTCCGAGCCGGATCCTACGATGATCCTCGCGCTGCCTTATCTGGAAAGCATCCTCTACCCGGCCTAGGCGGGGCGAAACGGCCCCGGCGCTCTCGTGAACGCCGAGCAGCCCAGGGGCTCCATCGAGCGAGGAGGGGAACGGGAGCGCCCGACACCGGAATCTTCGGGAGGCCCGCTTCCGTTGCGCCTCCTCGTCCCGGCGATCGTGGCCGGACTCTTCGCGCTGCTCGTCGGCTCGACCGCCCTAGGATCGGTGCCGATCCCCGCGGCAACGACGATCTCGATCTTCTTTCATGAGCTGACGGGGGGCGCGCTGCCGCCCGCCGCCTGCTCGGCGTCGGTCGCGACGCACCAGTGCTCGATCTGGATCGAGATCGTCTGGCAGGCCCGGGTCCCTTCGCTTCTTCTCGCGCTCGTGGCGGGGGCCGCGCTCGCCCTCACGGGGGGGAGCCTCCAAGGGATCTTCCGAAACCCGCTCGCCGATCCGTTCCTCCTCGGGCTCTCCTCGGGGGCGGCCCTCGGGGCGGCGGCGATCTTCGTCCTCGACATCGACCCGGCCCACCAGGCGACGATCCTCCCGGTCGCCGCCTTCCTCGGAGGCATCGTTCCGGGGACCGTCATCTACCTCGCCGCGCGGTTCAGCCGTCGCGGCCCGGCCGTCCTGATCCTGTCGGGCGTCGCGCTGAGCACGTTCTTCTCCGCGATCCTGTCGGCGATGCTCCTATACAACCCGGCGTCCGATGTCTCGCTGAACTTCTGGCTCCTCGGCAGCCTCGGGTCGACCTCCTGGTCGGACGACGGGCTGGTCGCGGGCGTCACCCTCGTCCTCGGGGCGATCCTGTACCTGCGGGCCCGGGAGATCAACCTCCTCCAGCTGGGTCCCGAGGTCGCCCAAAGCCTCGGCGTGCGTCCCGAGCGCACGGTGCAGTGGACGGTCCTGTTGACGACGGCGATCACCGCCACCGCCGTGGCGTTCACCGGGATCATCGGCTTCGTCGGCCTCATCGCGCCCCACATCGTCCGGAGGCTCGCCGGGGTCGACTATCGACGCGTCCTGCCGCTGGGTGCGCTGATGGGCGGGATCGTCCTTCTCGTCGCCTGGGACGTCGCGGTCGCGGCGATCCCGCCGGTCGTGATCCCGGTCGGGATCCCGACGGCGTTCATCGGCGCTCCGTTCCTGATCTACCTGCTCTATCGCCGTCGCGCCCCGGGAGGCAGCGCCGCGGACGCATGAGCGCGCCGGGCTCCGCGACGCTGCGCGTCGATCGGCTCACCGTGCGCTACGGCGGGCGGACCGCCCTTTCCGACGTCTCGCTGGAGGCCCGGCCGGGGGAGCTCGTCGCCCTGACCGGGCCGAACGGTTCCGGCAAGTCGACGCTCTTGCGCGCGGTCATGGGGCTCATCGAGCCGCAGGGCGGAGCGGTCGTGGTCGAGGGGGCGAACGTCCCCGACCTCGAGCTGGTGGAGCGGGCGCGCCGCGTCGCCTGGGCCCCCCAGGAGGAGCCGGTCGGTGAGAACGTCTCGATCCTCGAGTACGTCCGCTACGGTCGCCACCCGTACCTCGCCCCGTTCGCGAACGAGGGACCGGCGGATCACGCGGCCGTGGAGCGAGCGCTGCGCCGGGTCGACTTCTGGGAGGAGCGCGGCCGAGGGATCGCCGAGCTGAGCGGCGGGGAGCGCCAGCGCGTGCGCCTCGCGCGCGTCCTCGCCCAGGAGACGCCGCTCCTCCTGCTCGACGAACCGACCGCGTTCCTCGACATCGGTCACCAGCTCGACGCGCTCGAACGGGTGAGGTCGATCGCCCGCGACGAGCGCCGCAGCGCCGTGGTCGCGCTGCACGACCTCAACCTCGCCGCCCGGTTCGCCGACCGGATCGTCGTGCTGAGCCACGGCCGGTGCGTCGCGGCGGGAACGCCGGAGGAGGTCCTCTCCCCGGAGCTGCTCGCCGACGTCTGGGGGATCGTCGCCGATCTGCGGCGGGATCCGGCGACGGGCCTCCCGTACCTCGTCCCGGTCCTCCCGATGGACCGGCCGCCGCTCGCCGGCGCCGCGCGGCCCCGGCCGATGGCCCGGGTCCACGTCATCGCGGGAGGAGGCAGCGGCGCCGAACTGATCCCTCGACTCGCGCGCGAGGGTTTCGAGGTCAGCGTCGGGGCGGTCCACCTCTTCGATTCCGACGCCGAGCTGGGCGAACGGCTCGGCGTCGCGATGGCGACCGAGACGCCGTTCACCGCGATCTCGCCGCCGGTCGCCGAGCATCTCCGGAGCCTATTGGAGGCGTGCGACGCAATCGTCGTGGCGCCGGTCCCGACCGGCTCGGGAAACCTCGCCAACTGGTCGATCGTCGCCGAGTGGGCGGGGCGACGCCCGATCGCGCTCCTTCCGATGCCCCGCGACCTCCCATGGGATTTCACCGGCGGAGCCGCCGCGCGCCTCCGGGAGGGGATCTTGCGATCGGGCGGGGAGGAGCTCCCCGGCGTCGAGGACGTGGTCCGCTGGCTGAGGATCCGCCTCGCCGACGGGGCGACGCGGACGGCTTCTCGGCCCTAGCGCGCGGAGCTACGCACGCTTTGGGCGGGGCCCGCGCGCGGCCGACGACCGAGCCTCCGCCTCCCGGCGGAGGGCGCGCACGCGGTCGCGGATGCGGGCCGCCTCCTCGAAGTCCAGGCGCTCGGCGGCGAGACGCATCTCCTCCTCGAGGTTCGCGAGGAGAAGGGGGAGGCGCGCCTTCCACTTCGGGCCGAGCCCTTCCACCGACCATTCGCCGGACGGGGCCGACTCCCCCTCCGCGAGCAAGGAGCGGACCTCCTTGCGGATCGTCTCGGGGACGATCCCGTGCGCGTCGTTGTAGGCGACCTGCGCCTCGCGCCGCCGTCGCATCTCGGCGATGGCGCGCTCCATCGACCCGGTCAGGCGGTCGGCGTAGAGGAGCACGCGCCCCTCGACATTCCGGCTCGCGCGGCCGGCGGTCTGGATGATCGACGTCTCGCTCCTGAGGTACCCTTCCTTGTCGGCGTCCAGGATCGCCACCAAGCTCACTTCGGGAAGGTCGAGGCCCTCCCGCAAGAGGTTGATCCCGACGAGGACGTCAAAGCGGCCCAACCGCAGGTCGCGCAGGATCTCGATCCGCTTGAGCGTCTCGACCTCGCTGTGCAGGTAGCGGACGCGCATCCCTTGGTTGGCGAGGTAATCCGCGAGCTCCTCGGACGTCGCCTTGGTGAGGGTCGTCACGAGCGCCCGGTCGCCCCGGGCGATCGTCGCCTTCAATTCCGCCAGGAGATCGGCGATGTGCCCGCGGAGCGGCCGGACCTCGATCGGCGGGTCGACCAGACCTGTCGGGCGGATGATCTGCTCGACGATCCCACGGCTCACCCGGCGCTCGAACGGTCCTGGGGTCGCGCTGACGAAGATCGCCTGCGGGACGCGCGCGAGGAACTCCGGGAACGTCAGGGGCCGGTTGTCCCGGCAGGAGGGGAGCCGCCAGCCGAACTCGACGAGGTTGTCCTTGCGGGCCCGGTCGCCCTTGTACATTCCCTCGAGCTGCGGGATCCCGACGTGGGACTCATCGAGGAAGACGAGGAAGTCCTTCGGGAAGAAGTCGAGGAGGGTGTACGGCGGCTCGCCGGGCTTGCGTCCGGCGAAGTAGCGCGCGTAGTTCTCGATCCCCGAGCAGTAGCCGGTCTCCCGGAGCATCTCGAGGTCGTAGTCGGTCCGGCTGCGGATCCGCTGCGCCTCGACGATCTTCTCCTCGCGCTGGAACTCGGCATACCGGGCTTCCTTCTCCTGGTCGATCTCCCGCAGCACGCGCTCGAGCCGTGCGTCGATCGTCAGGAAATGCGTTGCCGGGAAGATCGACAGCTGCCCGACCTCCCGCACCTCCTCCTGGGTCACCGGGTCGAGCTCGGTGATCGACGCGATCCTCCGGTCGTCGAGCACGATCCGGTGGACGGTCTCCCCGGCGCCCATCACGTCGATCGTGCTCCCTCGGACCCGGAATCGTCCCCGCTTCAGCTCGACGTCGTTGCGGATGTACTTCATCCGGACGAGCTGCTCGAGGAGCTCCTGCCGACGCACGTCCTTCCCGACCGCGACGTCGATGACGTTCGCCCGATAGTCCTCCGGCGAGCCGAGCCCGTAGATGCAGCTCACCGACGCCACGATGAGGACGTCCCGGCGCGTCAGCAGCGCCTGCGTCGCGCGATGGCGCAGCCGGTCGATCTCCTCGTTGATCGAGGCGTCCTTCTCGACGTAGAGGTCGATCTGGGGAACGTAGGCCTCGGGCTGGTAGTAGTCGTAGTAGCTGACGAAGTACTCGACCGCGTTGCGCGGGAACAGGGCGCGAAACTCGCTGACGAGCTGGGCGGCGAGCGTCTTGTTCGGGCTGACGACGAGCGTCGGTCGCTGGAGCCGCGCGACGACGTGCGCCATCGTGAACGTCTTGCCGCTGCCCGTGACCCCGAGGAGGGTGACGAACTTCTCGTTGCGTCGGATCCGGTCGACGAGCTCGTCGATCGCCTTCGGCTGGTCTCCGTGCGGGGCGAGATCGGTCTCGAGCTCGAATCGCCCCGGAAGGACCGGTCGTTCGGCGGAGGCGAGGTTCATGGCGGCGGGTCGCTCCGCGGGCGGCGCCCGTAGCCGCGCGGGTCGAGCGTCACGGTCGAGAACCCGAGCGGCAAGAGCTGCGCGATCACCCGCTCTCCGACCGGTCCGTCCGTCAGCCGCCGGACCGACTCCGGCTCGACCTCGACGCGGGCGGAGTCTCCGTCCACGCGGACCCGGACCTGCCGGAACCCGTGCGCGCGCACGATCGCTTCCGCCCGCTCGACCCGGGCGAGCAGCTCGGCGGTGATCGGCTGGCCGTGGCGCACCCGCGAGGCGAGGCAGGCGTCGCTCGGCTCGTCCCAGTTCGGCAGACGCCGTTCCCGCGCCACGCGCCGCACCTCCTCCTTCCCCCATCCGGCGTCGGCGAGCGGATGCCAGAAGCCGGCGCGGTCCATGGCGATGAGCCCGGGCCGATCGTCTCCGAGATCGTCGTGGTGCACCCCGTCCACATACTGGGCCGCCCCCCACTCCGTCCCGATCTCGAGGAGCGCCCGGGTCTCCACGGAACGGCAGAAGAAGCACCGTTCGGAAGAGTTCGCCCGATACTCGGCGACCGCGAGAGGGTCGACCGAGCGGATCCGATGGTCGATGCCGATCGATCGCGCGACCGATCGCGCCCGCTCGACCTCTCGGGCGGAGACGGCGGGACCCGTCAGGGTCACGGCGATCGCGCGCCGCCCGAGGGCCTCGAACGCCAGCGACGCCACCAACGCCGAATCGACGCCGCCGGACATCGCGATCAGCGCGGGCCCCCGGTCGGCGAGGCGGCGCACGAGCGTCGACGCCGGCGCCGGGGGACGACCGGGCCGGGTGGGAGAGAGCATCATCGATATCGCGCTAGATCGGGCCGATATACAACACCCTGCCCGCGCCGGCCGCCGCGTCGCCCGCGTCCCGGATTCTTTAACCGCCTTCGTTCGTCGCGGGAACGATGCGCACGTGGGAGCGGTATCTCCCAGAGATCGTGGCCGCCGCCACGCTCCTCGCCGCCACGGCGATATCGCTCCTCCTCTACTCCCAGTTCGGGACGGACACCACCGCCTTCAGCGTCGTCTGGGGGATCGCCACCCTCAGCTCGGTCAGCCTCTTCTTCGCGGTCCGCCGCTCCGGCGAGGACTGGCACACGAAGCTGCGGACGATCTTCCTGATCGGCCTCGTCCTCGGGATCGTCAGCATCGTCACGGGGATCGGAGGCAACGGAACGGACGAGCCGTATGCGATCTGGGGCTACCTCAGCGAGCTTCTCCGCGGGCGGGACCCGTACACGACCCTCCTGACGATCCACTACACGGCCCGGGTCCTCGGGATCTGGTCTGCCCCGGTGACCAGCTCGACGTACTACACCTACCTCCCGCTCCTGCTCGTCGTTCAGGTCCCGGTCGGCGGGAACCTGGAAGCCCAGGCGATCGGATACGAGCTGCTGGCCCTCGCCGCCTGGGCCGGAATCGTCTACCTCGTCCGCAACGACGAGTTCGCGGCCCTCGCCCTCGCCTCTCCCGTCGTCGCCCTCATCGCGGCCAACGGGTTCAACGATCTGCTGGTCCTGTTCCTGATGACCCTCAGCTTACGAGGGTGGACCACCGGGGCCCGATCGAAGATCGTCGAATACCTCTCCTACGGGATGAAGCAGTTCGCGAACGTCTTCTGGTTCGTCTACTACCTGTTGAAGCGCCGGTGGGTGTCGGCGGGCCTGGTGATCGCGATCACCCTCGCCTTCGCGCTCCCCTTCCTCTTCTGGGATCCGCTCGGCATCGGGTGCCAGGCGCTGGTCTTCAGCACCCTGCCTCAGTGCGCTTCCCAGCCGAGCTCCGCGCGTCAGCTCTCCGACCTCTACTCGCACTGGAACTACTACCTGTGGATCCTCTGGGCCTACGTGCTCTACCGCGGATGGATCCACGCCACCTTCGACCGGCTCGTGACCCGCGGGCGCCGAGCGCCCTATCGAGCGACGAACGCTCCGACGGAGCCGGCGTGATGGAGAACGGGCCGAGCCTCGCGCCCCCGTCGGCCGCTTTTGCGGAACCGCCGGCGGCCCGGCGCCGGCGGTATCTCGGCTACGCCGGGCTCTGGGCGCTCGGACTCGTCGTGCCCGCCGGCTATCTCGGCCTGGCTGGGGTCTATAACCCGGGGATGGCGATCTCGGACTCCGCCGCCGTCGTTCTCGGGATCTGGGCGCTGTTCTTCCCCGTGTACGTCTACCGCCTCCGGCTCGTCGAGCTCGCCTCGTTCGCCCGCCTCGTCGCGCTCGCCGGCCTCGCCGTCGCGATCGTCTCGATCGCGACCGGCATCGGCAACGGACTCACCGACGAACCCTACGTGATGCCGTACTTCATCGGGCCGCTCCTGCACGGCCAGAATCCGTACTCCACGGCGATCTACGTGACCTACAACCAGTACGGCACGATCTACCAGGTCGGTCCGGTGCGGTACATCTACCTCCCGCTCCTCCTCGTCTTCCAACCGTTCGTCGGCGGGGGAGCCGGCTACAAGCTCTTCGCGGTCGCGACCTGGGCGGGCACGATCTACCTCGTGCGCCGGAACCCCTTCGCCGTCCTCGCGATCTCCCAGCCGTACATCGCGCTGCTCGCGGCGAGCGGATTCACCGACTTCCCGGCCCTGTTGCTCCTGACGGTCGGCTTCGTGGGGGTCGCGGGCCGCCGTCAGAACTGGGCGACGTACCTCGCGCTCGGCGCCAAGCAGTTCGCGAACGTGTTCGTCGGCCTCTACTACCTGGTTCACCGCGACTGGAAGAACTTCGGGATCGCGATCGGCGTGAGCCTCGCCTGGATCCTCCCGTTCTTCCTCTGGGCTCCGAGCGCCTACTTCTGCGGGGCGGTCCTCGGCGCGCAGGGCGGCTGCGCGCACGCGAGCGCCCCGGGGTTCTTCGTCCATCTCAACTACTGGGTCTGGCCGGTGTGGGTGCTGGCGGTCTTCTTCGCCCCGCTGCGGGAGTACTACCGCCGGTTCGCGAACTGGGCCCGCCGGGCGCCCGGCCGCGCGGGCTCACCGGGAGTCGGCGGCTGACGGCACGCTCGCCGTTTGCGATCGCGCCAGCCGGCGGTAGCGGGCCAGCTCCTTCAGGAACGACGGGACGAACCCGAGCCCCCGCACCAGCTTCGACTCGCCCGCGATCCGCGTGCCCATCTCGTACGGGATCTCCCGGAGGCGGGCCCGGGGATGCCGGGCGAGCACGTAGAGCAGGACTTTGTACCCTGGCTCCTTCATCGGGGGGTCGGCGACCAGCTCTTTCCTCACGAGAAAGAACCCGGAGAGCGGGTCGGTCAGGCGTCGGGCCCCGGGAAGCGCGATGCGGGAGATCGCCCGGGCTCCCGCGCTGATGACGGCGCGGTGCGCGAACTCCCAGTCGACGCTCCCCCCCGGAACGTAGCGGGAAGCGACGACGAGGTCGATCCCGGGCTCCCATGCCTCGGCGAGCCGTGCGATCGTGTCGGCGGGATGCTGGCCGTCCGCATCCATCGTGACGACGATCGGCGAGGTCGACCGCTGGATGCCGAGGACCTGGGCCGAGACGGTGCCGGCCTTGCGGTCGCGCACGATAAGGACCACCCGGGGCGATGTCCAAGTCCGCTCCGCGTCGCGCAGCGTCGTGAGGGTGCCGTCGGTGCTCCCGTCGTCGACGAAGATGAGCTCGGCGAGCCGGACCGGGCCGAACCGGGGGTGGGCGGAGCGGATCCGCTCCAGGAACGTGGCGATCGAGGCGCCTTCCTGGAACGTCGGACAGACGACGGAGACGGTCCTCGGCGCGGGGGACGGGGCGCTCACGGAACGGCGCGAAACGTATCGAGGATGTCGGCGAGCGTCCGCTCGAGCGCGAATCGCGGGGCCCAGCCGATCGCTCGGCGCAGTCGGCTCGGGTCGCCGACGATGTACGGCTCGTCGGTCGGACGGATCCGCTGCGGGTCGATCGTCCACGTCGCGCCCGTTCCGGATAGCCGGATCAGGAGGCGAAGGACCTCGCGGATCGAGCGCGCGCGCCCGCTCGCGAGGTTGTAGACCTCGCCGACCCGCCCTCGACGCGTGAGGGTGACCATCGCGCGGACCATGTCGCGCACGTCCGTGAAGTCCCGTCGGGCGGCGAGGTTCCCGATCCGGACGACCTTCGGTCGGGCGCCGCGTTCGATCGCGACGAGCTGGCGGGCGATGTCGCTCGTGACCTCGCCGGTCTTGCCGGGCCCGATCGTGTTGAAGATCCGTCCGCGGATCGTTCGGACCCCGTAGTTGACGAAATACTGGTAGGCGAGGAGGTCCTGGGCGACCTTGCTGACCCCATAGGGATGGAGCGGCAGGAGCGGAGCCGTCTCCGCGGTCGGGGTCCCGGGACGGTGCCCGTGGCCGTACTCCGCGCTCGAGCACGCGACGAAGACGCGCGCCCGCGGCGCATGGGCGCGGACCGCCTCGAGGACGTTGACCGTGCCGAGGACGTTCGTCTGCATCGTCGTCCACGGCTCCTTCCAGGAGAACGTCGGCGAACTCATCGCCGCCAGGTGGAAGACGAGGTCCGGGCGCGCGCTTCGCAGGACCGCGCCCACGCGCCGGGCGTCGGTCACATCGCACCCCGAGGCGTACCGGGCGGTTGGGACGCGCCGGCGCGCAGGGATCGGATGCTGGCTTACGGCGGTCGTCGCGAACCCCGCCTGCTCCAAGTAGGGGACGAGGTGGCTCCCGATGAACCCCTCCGCCCCGAAGACGACCGCCGACGTTCGTGCCATGGTTCTGCGACCTCGCGCGCCAAAGGTCGGGGAGGTCGGAGGGCGCATGGCGTATAAGCCCGAGCCAACGGGGCAAAACGAACGGCGCTCCGACGGCGTTTTCTTTGAGCGCCGGCCCGGCAAAGCGTGGCGCTCGATGGGTCGGGATTCGCTTGGCTGGACCGACGCCTGATCGACGCCGCGCGGCGCCGGGGGATCGAGGAACCGACCGAGATCCAGCAGCTCGCGCTCCCGGTTCTTCGGAGCGCGGCCGACGCCCTCCTCGTGTCGCCGACCGGGACCGGGAAGACCGAGGCCGCGCTCCTCCCCCTCCTGTCCCGGCAGCTGAAGGATCCGAGCCCCCCGACCAGCATCCTCTACGTCACGCCGTTGCGGGCCCTGAACCGAGACCTCGAGTACCGCATCGTCGGGCTCGCGAAGGACGTGGGCCTGGTCGCGGCGGTCCGCCACGGCGACACCCCCTCGGCCCAGCGGCTGGCCCAGTCCCGTCGTCCTCCGGACCTATTGCTGACGACCCCGGAGACGCTCCAGATCCTCCTGGTCGGGCCGCGGCTGCGCGAAGCGCTGCGCGGCGTCCGCACGGTCGTCGTGGACGAGGTCCACGAGCTAGTGCCTTCGGACCGCGGCGCGCAGCTCGCGCTCACGCTCGAACGGCTGGACGCCTGGACCGGCCGGCGCGTGCGTCGGATCGGCCTATCGGCGACCGTCGGGAATCCGGAGGAGGTCGCTCGCTATCTGTCTCCGCATCCCCGCTCGGTCGAGATCCGGCTCGCGACCGGGCGCCGTGCCATCGAACTGACGGCCCGACGCGCGCGCGTCGACCGCGACCCGCTTCCTCCCGAGGTCGTCTCGGAGCTCCGGGCCGACGCGAACCTCGTCCCCGTACTTCGCGAGCTGGAGGAGGAGATCCGAAGCCATCGGGCGACCCTCGTCCTCGTGAACACGCGACCGACCGCCGAAGGGATCGCGGCACGGCTCCATCGCCTCGCCCCCGATCTTGCGATCGCCGTCCACCATGGGTCGCTCTCCCGGGAGGTGCGCGAGGAGGCGGAGACCGCCTTCCGGGAAGGGAGATTGCGCGGTCTGGTCGCGACGAGTTCGCTCGAGCTCGGGATCGACGTCGGCGAGGTCGATCACGTGGTCCAGCTCGGCTCCCCCCACCAGGTCGGCCGCCTCGTTCAGCGGGTCGGCCGCAGCGGCCACCGACAGGAGCGGACGATCCACGGGACCGTCATCGGCTTCGACGACGACGACCTGGAGGAGGCGGCGGTCCTCGCCCGGCGAGCGATGGCCGGCGAGATCGAGCCGACCCGATGGCGCACGCGCAATCGCCTGGCGATCGCCCAGCAGGTCATTGCGGCCCTGCGGGCGCAGGGCCCGGTCGATCGCGCGGAGCTCGTCGCCCAGTTGAGCCATGCGGCCCCGGCGGGAGGTCTCTCCGAGGTCGAGTGGGGGGACCTCCTCGACTATCTCGAGGGGCTCGGGCTCGCCCGGTCGGCCGGCACCCGGCTCGGTCCGGGGCGGGGGACCTTGCGGCGGTTCTACGCGACGCTCTCGCTGATCCCCGACGAACGGACCTACCGCCTGCGCGACATCGCGAGCCGCCGCCCGATCGGAACGTTGGACGAGCGGTTCGTGCTCACCCAGATCCTCTCCCAACCGGAGGAGATCTTCCTCCTGCACGGGCGGACGTGGAAGGTCGTGGAGCACCGCGAGGACGAGCTCCTGGTGGAGGCGGTGAACGAGATCGGGCAGGAACCCCGCTGGGCGGGAGAGGACATCCCGGTGCCGTTCGAGGTCGCCCAGGAGATCGGCCGCCTGCGGCGGACCGGACGGTACGACGAGTACCCGCTCTCGCTCGCGGACCGGGAGCGGCTCGCCGCTCGAAGGGAGGCCGCCCGGGCGGCAAAGGCGATCGCGGACGACGAGCGGATCACCGTCGCCCTCCGCGGACGGGTCGCGATCTACGGAGCCTGCTTCGGCACCCGGACCAACGAGACCCTCGCCTTGGCGGTCTCGGCCCGCCTCACCGACCGGCTGGGAGGTCGCGTGGAGGTCGTCGCGGACGAGCCGACCGCGATCGCGCTCGAGCTGCCGGTCGCCCTGGACGGCCCGGCGCTCGCCGACGCGTTCGCCGTTCCGCCCGAGGAGTTGACGCCGCTGGTGGAGCGGCTGGTCCCGAGCAGCCTCGACTACCGGTGGGTGTTCCTCACGGTCGCGCGGAAGTTCGGCCAGATCCCGCCGAGCGCCGATCCCCGCGACCTCCGGTCCCTGGAGCCGCTGCTCGAGGCGAGCCGGGAGACGCCGCTCGGAGAGGAGACGCTCGAGAAGACGCTGCACGACCGTCACGACATCGATCACGCCGTCTCGGTCCTGGAGCGCATCCGATCCGGGGCGCTCCGGGTCGAGCCGGTCGCGCTCGGACCGATCGAGGAGGCCGTGCTCGAACGCCTTCGCTGGCGGGTCCAGAGCGACACTCCGCCGCCCACGCTATTGAAGGCCCTGCGCGAGCGGCTGGGCCGCGAGCCGATCGCGCTCGTCTGCTTGCGCTGCGGCTTCACGCGCACCACGACGCCGGATCGCTACCGGGCCGAGGGAGGGAGCGTCTGCCGGCTCTGCCGGGGAGCCCTGAGCGCGGCGGTCAACCCCCGACGGACCGACGAGATCGACCGGCTGGTGCGCTACGCGAAGCGCAAGTGGAGGGCGCGGGAGGCGGCGCCGCGCCCGAGCGGTCGGGGTCGCCGACGTTCGGCCCCCGTTCCCGGCGGCGCCACGGAGGGACTGATCCGGACGGCGTATACCTCGGCGGAACTGGTCGCCCACTACGGCGAACGGGCCCTGTGGGCGCTAGCCGCCCGGGGGGTGGGACCCGAGACCGCGCGCCGATTGCTGGCCCGCCTGTATCGGACCGACGACGAGTTCGTCGCGGAGCTCATCCGCGCGGAGCGGAACTACGCCCGGACCCGCGCGTTCTGGGATTAGACGGGCGACGCGAGACGGCGGACGACGTCCTCCACGAGCGCGCGGGGCGCGTCCGTGCGGATCGCCGTCTCCCGGGGATGCCCGCGCGCCGCGTGCGCGCCGCGCGCGCGCAGGGCGGCGAGGAGCGCGTCGACCGAGGGAGGCTCGGCGCGGCCGACCCTTCGGGCCAACTCGTTCGGCTCGTAGTAGAACGGGCGGTCGACCTCCGATTCCTGGAGGAGCCGCGCGAGGAACGCCGCGGTCTCCCGGGGCCGCGCCGCGCTGGGTGGGAGCTGGAGGTGGCCGACCCACTCCGGGTCGCCCAGCGGACCGAGCCACATCGGGCCGAACGGACCCGGGCCGGCGATCCACGGACCTTCCCACGTCGCCGGGTCGATCGGCCCGACCGGCGAGGGCCGATCGGCCCCGGCCCGGTCGATGGCGAAGTAGGTCCGGACGTGGTGTCCCTGGACGTAGGAGAGGAGCGGATGAATCCCAACGCCGTGCGCACGCGCCTCGCGGTCGAGGTAGGCGATCAGGATCCGAAGCCCCGACTCGGGGGCGAGGCGCCCGCGGATCGGACGCGCGCCGTAGATCCGCGGGCAGGCGCCGGCGGTCACGCCGGCGAGGACCATCATGTCGGTCGCGGTTACGGCCGCGATCGCGCCGTCCGCCACCGACCGGAACAACGCCGGAAGGAATGGGATCGGCGAGCCGTACGGATCGAGGTCCACGTAATCGAACGGGGCCCCGGGCGGGACGGCCCGCGCGTCGCCGGCGACGATCGCCGCGCGATCCGGGCCGACCTCCTCGGCGTTGCGACGGAGTACTTGGAGCGCCTCAGGGTCGCGCTCGGTGATGATTAGCGAGCCGATCGCTTGGGTCTCGTGGAGGAGCCGCAGGCCCCGAACGCCGGTGGCTCCGAGCATCTCCCAGGCGTTCCACGGAGGGAGGCCCCGCGCTTCCGCCGCGCGTGCGAAGGCGACGTTCAGGTCGCGGTCCAGGGCCATCGCGGGGTTGTAGAAGACCGCGCGGCGCCGGGCCGGGCCGCGGCGGGATCCGGTCGGCGGCAGCCAGAGCTCGGTGCTCCCTTCGATCGAGCGCTCGACCGAGGACGGCAGGACCGTCGGGGTCGGTTCAGTGGGCACGGCCGGTGAGGAGGTGGACGACCTTGAACGCGAGGAGGTTCTTGTTCACCGGAGTGACCTCGAGGAGGCGGAGCTCGTCGCGCCGGCGGATGTCCTGCAGAAGCGGGTTGCGCGACTTCTTGTGCAGGGTCATGACGATCGACTTGCTCGAGTCCAGGGTCTCCACGATCGCCTTCGTGAACGCGTCGCTGTCGACCTCCATCTTCCCGACCTCGTCGATCACGACGACGTCGGCGTCCGCCCGCGCTTCGGCGAGGGCGCGGGCCCCCAGGTCCTCGAGCGCGTGGACGTTGACCCCGTAGCGGCCGGAGCGAACGCGGGACTTCACGGACTCGTGCGCGAAGACCTCCTCCTCCTTGGTAAGCCAGTCCACGATACGGAATCCGGTCCGTCGACCCTTCTCCAGGATCGGCTCGGTGACGATGCCGCCGACCGTGATCCCCTCCTGCTCCAGGAGCTGGATGATCCGCAGCAGCGTCTGGGTCTTCCCCGAGCCGGGAAGGCCGGTGATTCCGATCTTGACGGGCGCGGTCGCGCGACGAGGCACTGCCAGTAGCTCCGCCCGTGTACGGCGGGAGTCGATATCAAGTCACCGCAGTGCCGTGGCCCGAGCGAGAGTACCGCACGGACCGATGAGCGACACCGGGGCGCGCGTGTACCCTCCGCGCGAGGACACCTTGCTGCTCGCGCCGTTCGCCGAGGGGACGCGGGGGCTCCGGGTCCTCGACGTCGGGACGGGAAACGGTCATCTCGCGCTCATCGCGGCGCGTTCCGGCGCCACGGTCGTCGCGACCGACCGGAACCGGGCCGCGCTCGAGGCTCTTTCGCAGGTCGCGCGCCAGGAGCGACTTCCGATCGAGCCCGTGCGGACCGACCTCGCCCGGGGGTTGGGCCGTTTCGATCGCATTCTCTGCAATCCCCCGTACCTGCCGACCCCCCTCGGCGCCTCCGACCCGGACCCGATGGACCGCCTCGCTCTGGACGGGGGTCCGGACGGTTGCCGCGTGACCGAGAGGCTCTTCGTGGACCTCGCCGACCACCTCGCCCCGGGGGCGTATGCCTTCGTGCTCGCCTCGAGCCTTCAGGATCCGCACGCGTTCGAGAAGATCCTGCTCGAGTGGAGGACCGGCGGAGGGGAGGTCGATGTCGTCGCGCGACGCGAGCTCGAAGGGGAGCGCCTCAGCGTGGTGCGGGCCTACCGCCGGACCTAGCCGCGACGCTCGGCATGGGCGAGCACCGCGTCCAGGAACCGGGCGCCATCGCCGAGTCCGTCGGCGTGGCCATCGCGTGTCCAATCGGGTCGCTGGAGCTGGAAGAACGCTCGCTCCGGATGCGGCATCATTCCGAAGACGTTCCCGTTGAGGTTGCACATCCCGGCGACGTTCCCCTCCGAGCCGTTCGGGTTCCAGGGGTAGGTGCCGGGGGACCCGTCCGGGGCGACCCACCGGAACACGATCTGGCCGTTCGCCTCGAGCTCGCGCAGCTTCTCTCCCGGGGGTCCGGCCAGGACCAGCTTGCCCTCGGCGTGGGCCGACGGAGCGTAGAGCGTCGTTCCCTTCGGCCACGCCGCGAGCGGGGGAAACTCTCCGCCGTCCCAAGCGACATACGTCGGTCGGCACTCGAAGCGGTTCGAGTCGTTCGTCATCAGCGCCGCCTCGGGACTCCCCAGCCGGCCGTGCCCCCGGCCCGGCAGAAGGCCGAGTTCGGTCAGCACCTGGAAGCCGT